>BBBL01000337.1 GCA_001311545.1 Thermus kawarayensis JCM 12314
CGGGGTGCAGGAGGCCTACCGGGAGGCCTCATCGCCCTCAAGGCCGCCCGCCCCGGGGAGGCCCTTTCCTTCACCGGCTTGGACCCCGTGGCCTTCGTCCTCCTGCAGCAGTCCCCGGAGGACCTCAAGGCCCTGGTGGAACGCTACCTGCCCCTGCCCCCCAAGCTGGTGAAGACCCTGGAGGCCTACCTCCAGGCCCACACCCTGGAGGAGGCGGCCTCCCGCCTCAACGTCCACCCCAACACCCTGCGCTACCGCCTGAAGCGCATGGAGGCCTTCCTCGGCCCCCTCTCCCACCCCGAGACCCTGGCCCGGGTGCACCTGGCCCTGAGGGCGCGGGAACTCCTTCTGGGCTGAGCCCCCAAGGTACAATGAGGGGCATGAAAAAGCTGGCCAGCCTGGTCCTCCTCGCCGTGGGCGCCTTGGCCCAGACCCTGGTGGAGGTGACGGCGGTGGCCGCCCTGGCCTCGAGCCTGGACCCCGCCGTGCGCCTGCCCCAGGGAACCTACAGGGCAAGAGGCCTCGAGCCCATCCTGGCCCGTTTTCCCGAGGCCAAGGGCTACACCCTGGAGGCCTTCGCCGCCAAGGGCCTAACAAGCCGCCTCCACGCCGCCTTTGTCCAGCAGGTCCTCACCAACTGGCCGCCGCCGGCTACTTCCTGGAGGGCCAGGAGGAGAAGGTGGTGGGCGGGGAGGTCCGGACCAAGTACGTGCTGAAGGACGGATTGGGGAGGATGGCCTTGCTCCTGGTGGTGCGCAAGGGGGACGAGCTGGTGTACGCCTTCGGAAAAAAAGTAAGTGAGTTGATTCACGATTTCTGCGCTCGTGCCACAACTCTCCCCCCCTCGGGCCCCAGAAGAGGACGGCCCTAAGCGCCCGCGCCTGGGTTCTGCGACACGAAGGCCCAAGCCAGGGCGCCTTTCTCCCCCTTTCCTTCGCCCTGCCGGCTCGGGGAAGCTACCGGGGCCAGCACGGGGTGGCATCAGAGTTCCACCACGTCCACCCGTTCCAACACCGGCAAGGCCCTCAGGGCCTCCAGGACCTCGGGGGTGGGCTTCTGGTCCACGGTGAGGACGAAGAGGGCCCGCCCCCCGGGCACGTCCCGCCCGAGCTGCATCCCGGCGATGTTCACCTTGGCCTCGCCCAAAAGGGTCCCCACCTGGCCCACCACCCCGGGGCGGTCGTAGTTGACGCAGACCAGCATGTACCCCTCGGGCACCACCTCCAGGGCGTAGTCGTCAATCCCCACCAGGCGGGGCCTCCCCCCGATGACCACCCCCCGGGCCCGGCGCTCCTCCTGGTCGGTGGAAAGCCTCACCTCCAGAAGCCTCGTGTACTCCCCCGCCTCCTCGGAGCGCAGGGTGGTGAGGGCGATGCCGCGGTCCTTGAGGAGGGGGCGCGCCGAGACCAGGTTCACCGCCTCCTCCCCCAGGACCCGGGAAAGGAGTCCCTTGGCCACGGCGCCGGCCACGGGCTCGGGGTCCTTCTCAAACTGGCCCAGGAAGCGCACCTCCAGGGCCTGGGGCCGGCCCCGGGTGATCTGGGCGAGGAGCTTCCCCAAGGCCTCTCCCAGGGGCAAAAAGCCCCGCAGGGCCTCCAGGGCCTCGGGGTCAAAGCCGGTGTTCAGGGCGTAGGAGAGGTCCCCTTCCAGGGTGCGCACCACCCGCTCCAGAATGGCCTCCCCCACCCTCTCCTGGGCCTCCAGCGTGTTCGCCCCCAGGTGGGCGGTGTGGACCACCCTGGGGTGGTGGATGAGGGGATGGTCCTTGGGCGGTGGCTCCTCGGCGAAGACGTCCAGGCCGGCGGCGAAGAGGTGGCCTTCCTCCAGGACCTCCAAGAGAGCCTTCTCGTCTATGATCCCGCCCCTGGCGGCGTTCACCACCACCGCTCCCCGGGGCAGGAGGTAGAGTTCCCTCCGGCCGATCATCCCCCGGGTCTCCTCGTTGAGGGGGGTGTGGACGGTGAGGAAGTGGCTCTGCCTTAGGAGGTCCTCGAGGCTCTCCAGAAGCTCCACCCCCAGGCTCTCCGCCCGGGTCTTGGGGATGTAGGGATCGTAGGCCAGGACCCGCATCTCAAAGCCCTTGGCGAAGCGGGCCACCTGGCTTCCGATGCGGCCCAACCCCACGATGCCCAAGGTCTTCCCTTTTAGCTCCAGGCCCAGAAACCTCCGGTCCCACTCCCCGGCCCGCACCTTCCGGTCGGAAAGGGCGATGCCCCTGGCGGCCGCCAGGAGAAGGCCGAAGGCGAGCTCGGCGGCGGAGCGGGTGTTGGCCTCGGGGACGGTTCACCACCAGGATGCCCAGGCGGCTTGCCGCCTCGAGGTCCACGTTGTCC
>BBBL01000338.1 GCA_001311545.1 Thermus kawarayensis JCM 12314
GGCCACCGCCTGGCGGTAGGCCTCCCGGGCCAGCTCCTCCGCGGCGAGGGCCGGGGCGAGCACCTCCTCCTCTAGCGGGGCTCCCTGGGCCTTAGGGACCACCGGGATCCCACCCAGGGCCAGCAGGGCCAGGAACCGTCTGCGGGCGAGTTCCACATTCCACTTCCTTGGCCTCGAGGCCGAAGGTTCGCAGGAAGGCCGCCACCACCCGGGGGTCAAACTGCCGCCCCGCCTCCCGGGCGATCTCCGCCAGGGCCTCCTCCGGGTCCAGGGCCTGCGGTGAGGCCGGTGGCTGGTCATGGCATCGTAGGCGTCCACCACGGCGAAGATCCGGGCCAAGAGGGGGATTTCCTCCCCCTGCAAGCCTCCGGATAGCCTCGGCCGTCAAAGCGCTCGTGGTGGTGGCGCACCACCCCCCGGGCGCCCTGAAGGGCGGGCAGGCCTTCCAGAATCCGGTCCCCGATGAGGGGGTGCGCGCGCATGAGGGCCTGCTCCTCCTCCGTGAGGGGGCCGGGTTTGCGGAGGACGGCGTCGGGGATGCCGATCTTGCCCAGGTCGTGGAGGAGGGCCCCGCGGCGGGGTCCTCCAGGGCCTCCCTCCTCAGCCCCAAGGCCCGGCCCAGCCTGAGGGCGTAGGCGGTCACCCGCTCCGAGTGCCCTTCCGTTTCGTAGGCCTCGGCCTCGAGGGCCCGGGCCAGGGCCAGGAGGAGGGCCTCGTAGCTCGCGGAAAGCGCCCCTTCGGCCCGAAGGTAGGTGCCCCGGAGGAGGAGGAAGAGGGCCAGCCCCAGGGCCAGGGCCAAAAGCAACACCCCCACCTGGACCGGGCGCAGGAGGGCCCATTCCGGGGAGAGGTCGCGGACCAGGTGAACAAAGCCGCCGGGCACCGGCAGCCACATCCCGAGCCGCACGCCCTCCTCCCGAAACCAGGGGCCCTTCTGGGCCCGGGCCATGGCCCTCTCCTCCTCTAGGGTAGCCCGCCCTCCTTCCCGCCCCCGCTCGTAGGCCAGGGCCACGGTGCCGTCCTTCCGGAAGAAGGTGGCCCGGATGATGTGGTACAGGTCCAGGTGCAGCCGGACCAGGGCGTGGAGCCGGTCGGGGTCCCAGCCTCCCCCGTAGGGGTTGGGGGCGTGCAGGGCGTGGGGGGAGAGGAACTGGGGGAAGACCTGGTTGAGGTGCAGGACCACCGCCTCCTGGGTGACCTTGGCCTTGGAGTGCACCAGATAGCGGTGGAGGAGGAGGTTGAGGCCCCCGGCCAGGGCCAAGACTCCCGCCAGGGTGACCCCCGTCAGGCCCAGGAGGAAGCGGCGGTAGGGTCCCGCCGCGGCCAGGCCTCCCCCTCCCAGGGCCTGGGCTGGCTTTGGGGTCGGGGTGGACGGGCGCTTGGGGAGCCGAGGTGGCATCCTGTCCCTCTCTATGGCCGACAGGGGCTCCCTGGATGCCCCACATCCAAGGGGGCCCTCCCGGCCGTAGGGAAGGGTGAGGGGGAAGACCCCTCATAGGAGGTGGCTATGGGGACGGAAGGAGTTTTGGCGCGCAGGCAGTTCATGCGGGTGTTGACGGCGGCGGGGCTTTCCTCGGCCTTTGCCGGGTCCCTTCTGGACCGGGCCCTGGCGGCCCACGGGGGGCCTTCGGACCTGGACATCCTGCAGCTTGCCCTCACCGCGGAGTACCTGGCGGCGGACGCCTACACCAAAAGCCTCTTCGGCGGCTTCCAGGGCCTGGTGAAGGACTACCTCGAGGTCGCCCTGACCCAGGAGGAGGCCCACGTGAAGGCTGCGGGACACCTTGAGCGCCCTCGGGGTGAAGCCGGTGGAGAAGCCCAGCTTCGTCTACCCCGTGGAGTTCCTCCCCCGGAACCAGCTCGCCATCCTGAGGCTTTTGAACACCCTGGAGGACGCCTTCGTGGGGGCCTACCTCGGAGCCTTGCCTCTCATCCAGAGCAAGGACGTCCTCAAGGCCGCCGGGGCCATCCTGGGGAACGAGGCGGCCCACCGGGCCACAGTGCGGGCCTCGCGGATCCTCCTTGGGGACCAGGAGCTCCCCGGGCCACGCTCCCCCGCGGACCGGGCCTTTGAGGTGGCCATCACCCCGGAGGAGGCGCAGAAGGCGGTTTCGGGATTTATCCGGAAGTGAGCCTACTTTGGAGAGGCCCCGGGGGAGGCCCCGGGGCCTTCGCCACATCCGAACCCGGGGGTTGGTCCGTACGGAAGGACGAGGGGGAAAAACCCAAGCCCCTCGAGGGAGGTTAGGTATGCGCAAGACGGTTTTGGAGGCGCGCTTGAGCCGCAGGGAGGCCCTGAGGCGGGCCGGGGCCCTGGGGG
>BBBL01000339.1 GCA_001311545.1 Thermus kawarayensis JCM 12314
AGGAGGCCGAAGGCCCAGGGCGAGGGCGAGGAGGAGACTCCACGCCGCCCGGGAGGGACGAAGACGCCCCTGCCTCAAAGCCCAGGTCGGGCAGGCTCCCCGGGAGGTACTTGAGGTCCGGCCCCAGAGGAGCTGGACCCCCCCGTCCAGCCGCCGCCAGCCCGATGGTGGCCATGATCACCGCCACCACGCTCCGGCCGAGAAGCGGCCGCACGAAGCCCCGCTCCACCAGGATTCCGAAGAGGAAGGCCAGGGGCAAGGCGGCGAGGATGGCCAGGGGCAAGGGCAGGAGAAGGGCGAAGGTGTAGGTGAGGTAGGCCCCCACCAGGAGGAACTCCCCGATGGCGAAGTTGACCACGCTGGTGGCGCGGAAGACCAGCACGAACCCTAGGGCCAGGAGGCCGTAAAGGGCCCCGTTGGCCAGGCCGCCGATGAGGTAGGGCAGGAGGTCGGACAAGGGGGCCTCCGGATGCCGAGGGGGGGCCTAGGCCAGCTTGAGCCAGTCGGTGATGGCGTTGAACCGCCCGTCCTTGACGCTCGCCCGGTAGAGCTTGGTGTAGGGGATGCGGTGGTTTACGAACTGGAAGCCCCGCGTCAGGCCCAGGGCGTTGTAGTCCCCGATCTTCTCCAGGTACTCCACCACCCCGGCCCGGGTGAGCTTCCCCGCCTGGGCGGCGCGGCGCATGGCCTCGGCCACCCCTAGGGCCACCGCCAGGCTTCCCATGTAGTAGGTGGGGCGGTAGGAGGTGTCCCGGCCCTTCTTCTGGCGGAACTTCCGCATCTCGTCCACCGCCGGCACCAGGGTGTCGTACCAGTAGGGGTTGTGGTAGGTGACGGTGAAGCCATCGGCGGCGGGCCCCGCCCGCTGGATGAGGACGAGCTCGGCGGAGTAGTAGGTGCCCATGAACTGGGCCCTAAGCCCTTGCTCCCTTGCGGCCCGGAGGATGAGGGGCTCGGCGGAGAGGGCGTAGCCTTGGAGGAGGACGAAGTCGGGGTTGGCCCGGCGGAGGTTGAGGACCACCGGGGTGGCGTCGGTGAAGGCCGGGGGGGTCACCTCCTCGTGGACCACCTCCATCCCCAAGGCCTTGGCCCGCTCCTTGGCGTAGGGGATGGGGTCGCGCCCGAACTCGGTGTTGGAGTAGACCAGGGCGATCCTGGCCCGTCCCTTCTGCAGGCGCACCTGGCGCAACAGGGCCTCCATCATGTCGTTGTAGGTGGGGCCGAAGACGAAGATGGTGGGGTACTTCTCGGGGTCGGCGAGCTCGCTGGCGAAGCTGGTGGCGGAGTAGGGAAGGCCGATCCTGGCCACCTCGGGGGCCAGGGCCTTGGAGAGGCCCGTGGAGTCCCCGTAGACGAAGAGGAGCTCCTCGGGCCTCTCCCGGGAGAGCACCCGGTTGAAGGCCGCCGTGCCCTTGGCCACGTCGTAGCCCGTGTCCTCCACGATGAGCTCCAGCTTCCGCCCGGCGATGCCCCCCAGGACCTCGTTCACGTAGTCCACCCCGTCCACGAACCCCTCCCGCCCGGCGTTGCCGGCGAAGGCGAAGGGGCCGGTGAGGGGGAGTAGGGTGGCGAGCTTCACGGGACGCCCTTGGGCGCTGGCGAAGTAGGGCATGCCCACCGCAGCCAAGGAACCTACGCCAAGCCTCCTGAGGAACTCCCTGCGCTTCATGCCTGCCTCCTTTCGGCTTGTACCTGGGGCAAAGATAACACGCCCTTCCCCCTTTGGCAAGCCCTTAGGATGGGGGCATGCGCTGGCACGGGGTTTTCCGCCGCTTTGTCCTGGCCCGCCACTACCGCTTCGCCCGGGAGGCCTTGGTGCCCCACTTCTTTGACGCCCTCACCGCCTACGCCCTGGAGCTGGCCCGCCTGGGCCTGCCCCACGCCCGGGAGGCCGTGGCCGCCTTGCGGGAGCTCCGCACCCTGCCCCTCCCCAGCTTCACGGGGAGGTGGAGGACGTGTTCTTCTCCATCCAGGCCCAGCTCGCCGAGCACTGGGGGGAGGAGGTGGCGGGGGCGGTGCGCCGGGGGCTTTCCCGCAACGACCTGGACCTCACCGTTTTCCGCGCCCATCTGCGGGACCGGGCCCTTTCCCTCCTGGCCGACCTCCTCCGCCTGCGGAAGGAGGTGCTCCGCCAGGCGGAGCGGTACCGGGGGGCGGTGGTGGTCCTTTCCACCCACCACCGCCCGGCCCAGCCCTCCACCCTGGACCACTACCTCCTGGGGGTGGAGGCCCTCCTCTTTCGGGACACGGAGCGGCTTTTCCGGGCCCTTTCCACCCTGAACCGCTCCCCCTTGGGGGCGAGCGCCCTGGCGGGG
>BBBL01000340.1 GCA_001311545.1 Thermus kawarayensis JCM 12314
CCCTGCACCACCGGGCCCTCACCAACCTGGGCACGCTCCATCTGGAGCGGGGGGAGGTGGAGGAGGCCCTCGTCCTCTACCAAAAGGCCCTGAAGCTCGCCCCCGACGACCCCCTTCTCCACGAGAACCTGGCCGCCCTCTACAAGCGGAAGGGGGACCTGGACAGGATGGTGGCCCACATGAAGCGGGCGGCCCGGCTGAAGATGGCCCCGCCCCCCGTCCTAGACCCCCTCACGGGCAAGCCCAGGCGCTCCTTCCGGGTGCCCCTTTGGGTGTGGGTTTTCCTCCTCGCCCTCCTGACCTACCTCCTCCTCCATAAGCCGTAGGGCCCGGTCCAGGGCCTCCGGGGAGCGCCCCTCGCTGAGGAGCCTGCGCCAGAGCCTCCCCTTGGGCCTTCCCCGGAAGAGGGGGAGCATGTGCCTCAGGACCGCCCAGGGGGGCGTGCCCCTTAGGGCCTCTTCCTCCAGGTAGGCCCGCATCCGCCGGGCCACCCCCAGGCGGCTTGGCCTATGGGGCAGGCCAAAGACCCTCTGGTCCGCCTCCTCCAGGACGAAGGGGTCCTCGTAGACCGCCCGCCCCAGCATGGCCCCGTCCACCCGCTTCAGGTGGAGGAGGGCTTCCTCCAGGCTCCTTATCCCCCCGTTGGTGACGAAGGTGAGGTGGGGGAAGTCCTCCTTCAACTGGTGGACCCATTCGTGCCGGAGGGGAGGGATCTCCCGGTTCCCCTTCGTGGAGAGGGTGAGGAGGGCGCTCCTCGCGTGGACGATGAAGACCGAAACCCCGGCCTCGGCGAAGCCCGCTACGGTGTGGGCCAGGGCGGGATAGGTTTCCTTCCCCTCGAGGCCCAGGCGCATCTTCACGCTCACCGGCACCCCCACCGCCTCGCCCATGGCCCTAAGGATTTCCGCTACCCGTGGGGTGTCCCTGAGGAG
This sequence comes from Thermus kawarayensis JCM 12314, assembly GCA_001311545.1. The sequence goes on from BBBL01000340.1 coordinate 933, forward strand.
GCAGGCCCCGTACCCCCCTTCTTGCGCCTTTTCCGAGGGGCAGCCCAGGTTGAGGTTGATCTCGTCGTAGCCGAAGGCCTCCCCGACCCTGGCCGCTTCTGCCAGGCTCTTGGGGTCGTTGCCCGCAAGCTGCAGGGCGATGGGGTGCTCCTCGGGGCGGAAGGCGAGGAGGCGCTCCCGGTTTCCCTTTAGCACCGCCTGGTCCACGGTCATCTCCGTGTACAGCCGCACCCCCAGGCTCACCTGGCGGACCAGGAAGCGGAAGTGGCGGTCCGTGCGGTCCACCATGGGGCCACGGAGAGCCTCAGGTCAAGCACCCTTCAGGACCTCCTCGGGGGCGAGGGGCCTGGGCTCGCGGAAGCTGATGGCCTCCCACTCCCCCTCCTCCACCACCTCTAGGCCCGGGCTTAGGGCCCTGAGCCTTGCCAGAAGGCCCTGGACCAGGTCCTCGGGGGTGCTGGCGGCGGAGGTTACCCCCACGTTTTCCACCCCGAGAAGCCACTCGGGGCGCAGGTCCTCCGGGCCCTCGAGGCGGTAGGCCCGCCCGGTGAGGTCCTGGGCCAGCTCGAAAAGGCGCATCCCGTTGGAGGAGTGGGGGCTTGTGAGGACCAAAAAGGCCTCCACCCGGGGGGCGATGCGCTTCACCGCCTCCTGGCGGTTCTGGGTGGCGTAGCAGAGGTCCTTGCGGGGAGGCACCACGAGCTTGGGAAAGCGCCGCTTGAGGATCTCAACGGTGGCCAGGGTGTCGTCCACGCTCAGGGTGGTCTGGGTGAGGACCACCACCTTCTCGGGGTCCGGCACCTCCACGGTGCGGGGGTCGGCCAGGCGGGGGTCCTTGCCCACGTGGGTGTGGACCGCCACCAGGAGGGTCCTTTCCGGGGCCTCCCCGTAGGTCCCCTTGATCTCCTGGTGGTCGGCGGAATCCCCGATGAGGAGGATCCAGTACCCCTCCTTGGCGTAGCGCCTGGCCTCGGTGTGCACCTTGGTCACCAGGGGGCAGGTGGCGTCCAAAATGGTGAGGCCCATCTCCGCCGCCTGCTTGCGGACGGCGGGGGGATGCCCGTGGGCGGAGAAGACCACCGTGCCCGCAAGCCGTCTTTCCCGCCCCAGCCTTTCCACCTCGGCCAGGTCCTCCACGAAGTGGACCCCCTTCCTCCGGAGACGCTCCACCACCACCCGGTTGTGGACGATCTCGTGGTAGACCACGAGTTCGCCCTTTTCTTTTAGGGCCTCCGCCCAACGCTCCACCGCCTCAATGGCCATGACCACCCCGGCGCAGAACCCCCGGGGCCGGGCCAGGTAGACCCGCCGAAGCCCCGCCATGCCCCCCATTCTAGGGCCCGGGGCTCCCCCTTTGTGGCCCTGGGCGAGGACC
>BBBL01000341.1 GCA_001311545.1 Thermus kawarayensis JCM 12314
CTCCACCCGGGCCTCGCTCCTTCCCCAAGGCCCCTCGGCCACCGCCCGCACCACCGCGCTCTCCGTGAGGGGAAAGGTGTAGGTGAGGACCTTCCGCCCCTCCACCCATAGGGCCTTCTCCAAAACCCCTCCCGGGCCTCCACCCGCAGGCGGGCCTCCGCGGGGACGGGGGCCTCCAGCATCACCCCCACCCCCACGGTCTCCCCGTAGAGGGGGTAGGCCGGGGGAAGGAGGCTTAGGTCCACGTGGGCCTTGGGGGCACGTAAAGGCGTCCAGGGGAAAGGGCGGCGGGACGGGCTCCAGAAGCCCATCGGAGACCAGGACCACCCGGGCGGGGTTTAGCCGCCTGGCCTCGGCGAAGGCCGCCCTAAGGTCGGTTTTCTCCCCCAGGTCCAGCCTGCGGGCCCGGGGGGAGGGAAGCCTCTCCGCCCGCTCGGCGAAGGCCACATAGCTTCCCCCCGGGGGAAGCCTCTCCGCCAGGGCGAAGACGCCTCCCTCGCCGAGGGGGAGAAGTCCAGGAGGTAGACCAGCCGCCCTTCCAGGGGCCACCTGGGTCCAGGAAGGCCAGGAAGAGCAGGAGGAGAAGGGAGGCCCGCAGGAGCCTAGGAGGCGGGGCATACCCCCATGCTACCCGGCCTTCAGTCCATCCAGTGCCCGAGCTTCTCCTTCTTGGCCTGGAGGTAGCGCTCGTTGTGGGGGTTGTCCCCGGCCCTCAAGGGGAGGCGCTCCACGATCTCAATGCCGAAGCCGGAAAGGGCCTTCACCTTGCGGGGGTTGTTGGTGAGGAGGCGCATCTTCCGCACCCCCAGGTCGTAGAGGATCTGGGCCCCCACCCCGTAGTCCCGGAGGTCCGGGGGAAAGCCCAGGGCCAGGTTGGCCTCCACCGTGTCCAGGCCCTGGTCCTGGAGGTGGTAGGCCCGGATCTTGTTCACGAGGCCGATCCCCCGCCCTTCCTGCCTCAGGTAGACCAAGACCCCCTTCCCCTCCTCGGCGATCCTCTGCAAGGCCAGGTCCCTCTGGAAGCCGCAGTCGCACCGCAGGGAGTGGAGGCGTCTCCGGTGAGGCACTCGGAGTGCATGCGCACCAGCACGGGCTCCTCCGGCTTCCAGCTTCCCATGACCAAGGCGGCGTGCTCCTCCCCCGTGAGGGTGTCGCGGTAGCCCAGGATGCGGAACTCCCCGAAGCGGGTGGGGAGCAGGGCCTCGGCCTCCCGCCTCACGTAGAGGTCCCCCTTCTCCAGGCGGTAGCGGATGAGGTCGGCGATGGTGCCCACCTTGAGGCCGTGCCGCCCGGCGAAGGCCAGCAGGTCCGGCAGGCGGGCCATGGTGCCGTCCTCCTTGAGGACCTCAATGAGGCTCCCCACCGGGGTAAGCCCGGCCAGGCGCAGGAGGTCCACCGTGGCCTCGGTGTGGCCGGCGCGGCGCAAGACCCCACCGGGCCTCGCCACCAGGGGGAAGATGTGCCCGGGGCGGCGGAAGTCCTGGGCGGTGGCCTCGGGGTCGGGCGAGAAGCCTGATGGTGGCCGCCCGCTCAAAGGCGGAGATCCCCGTGGTGGTGCCCCGGGCGTCCACGCTCACCGTGAAGCGGGTCCCCTGGGGGTCCTGGTTCCTTTCCACCATGAGGGGAAGGTCCAGGGCCTTGGCCCTCTCCTCGGTGAGGGCCACGCAGAGGAGGCCCCGGCACTCCTTGAGCATGAAGTTCACCACTCCGGGGTCACGTGCTCCGCGGCCATGATGAGGTCGCCCTCGTTCTCCCGGTCCTCGTCGTCCACCAGGATCACCGGGCGACCCGCCCTAAGCTCTTCCAGGAGTTCCTTGACGCCGGCGATGCCTTCCATCACGCCCCCTTAAGAAGCCTTTCCAGGTAACGGGCGATGAGGTCCACCTCCAGGTTCACCCCATCCCCCACCCGAAGCCCCCCCAGATTGGTCACGGTGAGGGTATGGGGGATGAGGGTCACCCAAAACGCCTCCCCCGCAAGCCCCGCCACCGTGAGGGAGACCCCGTTCAAGGCCACGCTCCCCTTCTCGGCGATGTAGCGGGCAAGCCCCTTGGGGGGTAGGAAGAGGTAGTCCCTCGCCCCCGGGGCCTCGCGGACCTCCACGAGCTCCGCCACCCCGTCCACGTGCCCGGTGACGAAGTGCCCCCCCAGGCGGTCCCCCACCCTAAGGGCCCGCTCCAGGTTGGGGCGGTGCCCTACCCGCCAGGTGGGGGCGGTGCGGCGCAGGGTCTCCTGGGCCAGCTCCACCCAAAACCCCCCCTCCTCCACCGCCACCGCCGTGAGGCAG
>BBBL01000342.1 GCA_001311545.1 Thermus kawarayensis JCM 12314
GCTTCTCAAAGCGCTCCGCCACCTCCAGGGGAAGGGGGGCTGAGCCGGAGATGCAGGCCCGGATGCTTTTTAGGTTGCGCTTTTCGATCCCCGGGAAGTGGTTGAAGGCCACGTAGAGTGGGCACCCCCGGGAAGTGGGTGACCCCGTGCTTCTCGATGGCCTCCACGATGGCGTGGATCTCGGGCCTAGGCAGAAGGACCAGCTTAGCCCCCCCCAGCAGGGCCAGGTTCATGGCCACGGTCATGCCGTAAACGTGGAAGAAGGGGATGGCGCCCAGGACCACTTCCTGGCCTTCCCGGAAGTCGGGGGTCCAAGCCTTGACCTGGAGAGCATTGCTGGCGAGGTTCCTGTGGGTGAGCATGGCCCCCTTGGAGATCCCCGTGGTGCCCCCGGTGTACTGCAGCAGGCTAGGTCGTCCAGATCCAAGGGCACGGGCTTTGGCCTGCCCCTTTGGAGGAAGGACCGCCAGGGGAGGCCTTCCACCTCCCGGGGCCACTGTCCCTTGCGCTTGAGCATCAGGGGGTAAAGGAGGTTCTTGGGAAAGGGCAGGTAGTCCTGGATGCCCGTGCGCACCACCAGGGCCACCGGGGCTTCCCCTTTCACCTCCTGGTAACGGGGAAGGAGCTGGTCCAGGATGACCAGGGCCTTGGCGCCGGCGTCTTGGAGCTGGTGCCTGAGCTCCCTGGGGGTGTACATGGGGTTGACGTTCACCCCCACCCCTCCGGCCAGGAGGGTGCCGTAGAAGGCGATGACGAACTGGGGGGAGTTGGGGAGCATGATGGCCACCCGCTCCCCGGGTTGCACCCCTGCGGCCTGCAACCCCTTGGCGAAGGCTTGCACCTCGCGCCAAAGCTCCTGGTAGGTGAGACTTCGGCCTAAGAACTCCAAGGCCACCCGGTTGGGGAAGCGGGTGGCGGTCTCCTCTAGGGCCTGGGGCAAGGGCTTGGGCCTGGGGGCCTCCTTGGGGACCCCGGGATCGTAGTGGGCGTACCAGGGCTTCATGCCACCTCCTTGAACCGCGTCAAAGTTTATTCCCCTGTGGGGAGGTCCGCAAGGGGCATCCTCCCCTAGGCCCGGAAGTAGCGGAAGGGGGGACCTTCCCGCAGGAGGAGGCCTTCTTGGCGCAGATATTCCAGGTGGGCCAGGGTCTCGGCGAAGGCGAAGCGGCGTCCCGCCGGGTCCAGCTCCTGGGGAAAGAGCTTGAGGGAAAGGGCCCAGGCGTCCTGGGGATGGTCCAGGAGGTCAAGAAGGGCCTGAAGGCGCGCCTCGTGATGGGCTTGAAGCTCCTCCGCCCGCCTTTTTACCTGGAGGATGGGGCCGAAGTGGCCGGTGTGGGCCACCCGGACCGGAAGCTCCGCCAGGCGCTTTAGGGAGCGGAGGAAGTCCTTTAGGGGGTTGGCCCGGGTATAGGCCCACAGGCCCACGTTGGGGGAAACCCGCTCCAGGAGGGCGTCTCCCGCCAGGAGAATCCCCTCCTCCTCCAGGAAAAAGGCCGCGTGCCCGTCGGCGTGCCCCGGGGTCCAGAGGACCGAAGGCGCTTCCCGCAAGCTCCAGCACCTCTCCGTCCTTTAGGGGAATGGGGTTTTGCGGCGGGTGAACCCGCTCCCGGGTTCTGGCCAGGGTCTCCCGGATCCCCAAAAGGGCCTCCTCCGGGGTGCCATGGTCCAGGAAGAGCCGCCAGGAGGCCGCCTCAAAGGCCTCGGGCTCCCGCCAGAAGCGGTGCCCCCGGGGGAGTTCCTCCTCGTGGAGGTACACCCCAGCCCCCAGGCCCTCAAAAAGGCCCCCCAGGCCGTAGTGGTCGGGGTGGTGGTGGGTGAGGAGAAGGGCCCTCACGTCGGCGAAGCAAAGCCCCAGCTCGGCCAGGTAGAGCTCTAAGGTTCCCCGGGCGGTGCGGGTGGCCAAGGCGCTGTCCACCAGGGCCACCTCTTCCTTACCCCTCAGGAGGTAGAGGTTCACCGTCTTCAGGGGGTAGGGGATGGGGATGGGCAGGAGGTACAGGCCGGGGAGGAGCTCTTTCATAGGAGGACCTTGAGGAGAAGCAGGGCGGCCAGGTAGGGGTCCTTCTCCGGGAGGTGCCAGGGGAAGAGGAAGCCCCCTTCCCCGTCCCCTTGGACCTCGAGGCCCCCAGGGCCTCCCGGAGGGCCCTTAGGATCTCCTCCTCGCCCACGGCCTCCCCTCCCACCCGGTAGACGGCCAGCCGGTCGGCGTCCCCGTCCAGGGCGAAGCCCAGGGCCGGGGGCTCTTGGGCCTTGAGGAGGGCGAGGAGGGTCTTCAGGTT
>BBBL01000343.1 GCA_001311545.1 Thermus kawarayensis JCM 12314
CTGGGGAGCAACCTGGGGCCCATCCTGGTGCTTGCGGGCCTCTTCCTCGGGGCCCTGGGCCTGGCCAAGCTAGGCCTTTACCTGTACCTGGCGGTGGCCCTCTTCCAGCTCATCACCCTGCCCGTGGAGTTTGACGCCTCCAAGAGGGCCCTGGAGTTCCTGAGGCGCATGGGATTTTTGGGGCGGGAGGAGATGGGCCCGGCCCGGCGGGTCCTCACCTGGGCGGCCCTCACCTACGTGGCGGCCTTGGCCAGCTCCCTGGCCACCATCCTCTACTACGCCAGCCTCCTGGGCCTCTTCGGCCGGAGGGAGGAGTAGATGCCCCTGCTCCTCTGTCCCAACTGCGGGGTGGGCATGCGGGAGGTGGAGCGGCGCGGGGTCCTGATAGACGTCTGCCCCCAGTGTGGGGGGGGTGTGGCTGGATAGGGGGGAGCTGGAGAAGCTTTTGGCCGAGGCGCGGGAGGTGGAGCGCCTTTACGAGGAGGAGCGGGAGGCCTACCACCGCAAGGAGGGGAAGCCCTACAAGAAGAAAAAGGGCTTTCTGGAGCTCTTTGACTTCTTTGATTAGGCCTCCCCCAGGTAAGGGAAGGCCTCCGGGAAAGCCCGGGGGCCTTGGCCTTTCGCCGGGGTCACTCGGCCTTCTTGAGGCGCAGGTACCAGCGGCGGTACTCGGTGTACTCACCCTTCTTGGCCTCGTCGGCCTTCAGCTCGGGCAGGGTGGCGGGGGGCTTGACGATGCCCGGCTCCCCGGGCCGCCAGTCCGCGGGGGTGTTGAGGCCGGTGCGGTCGGTGAACTGGAGGGCCTGGAGGAAGCGGAGGATCTCGTCGATGTTGCGGCCCGTGGTCAGGGGGTAGTAGAGCATGCCCCGCAAGATGCCCTCTGGGTCAATGATGAAGACCGCCCGCACCGCCGCGGTTTCGCTGGCGGCGGGGTGGATCATGCCGTAGAGCCTGGAGACCTTCATGTCCAGGTCGGCGATGACGGGGAAGGTGATGGGGATGCCCGACATCTCCTCCAGGTCCTTGACCCAGGCCAGGTGGGCGTGGATGGAGTCAATGGAAAGGCCCACCAGCTGGACCCCTAGGGCCTCAAACTCCTTCTGCCTTTGGGCGAAGGCCAGGAACTCCGTGGAGCATACGGGGGTGAAGTCCGCGGGGTGGCTGAAGAGGACCACCCACTTGCCCCTCAGGTCGGAAAGCCTCAGCTCCCCCAGGGTGGTCTTGGCCACGAAGTCGGGGGCGGGTTCGTTCAGCCGGGGTAGGGTGGTTGCTTCCATAGACGGCCTCCTTTCGCTGGCCGGGCCAGCGCGGGGCATTATACCTTCTGGGGGTATCTAACGCAACCGGTTCGCACTATCGGTTGTCCCCGGCGCCTCCCAGCGTTCCCCGTTCCTTGCGGGAGCGGAGCTTGGCCAGGTTGGCCTGGGCGATGGCCTCGAGGCTCGCCCCCAGGTCCGTGGCCACCTGGGCCACGTACCAGAGCACGTCCCCGAGCTCGGCGAGGAGGGCCTCCCGGGCCTCTTCGGTGAGGTGCCCCCCGTGGTCCCGCAGGACCTTCTTCACCTTGTTGGCCAGCTCCCCCGCCTCCCCCGCCAGGCCCAAGGCGGGGTAGACCAGGCGGTAGGCCTCGGGGTACAGGGCGGTCTTCTGGGCCTCCTGCTGGTACTCCTCAAAGGTCATGGGCCACCTCCTTGCGGATGGCGTACACCCGGCTCACCCCGCCCTCGCTGGTGACCCCGTAGAGGGCGTGGCAGGCTCCATGGTGCGCTTCTGGTGGGTGACGAGGAGGAACTGGCGGCCCGAGGCCAGGAAGCGGGCGAAGCGGTGGAGGTTGGCCTCGTCCAGGGCGGCGTCCACCTCGTCCAGCACGGCCAGGGGAAGCCCCCCTTGCAGCTCCCCCAGGGCGAAGAGGAAGGCCAAAGCCCCCAGGGTCTTCTCCCCCAGGGAGAGGAGGCGCAGGTCCTGGGTGCGCTTGCCCCGGGGCACGAGGAGAAGCCTGAGCCCCCGGCCCTCCCGCCGGGCCTCGGCCCGGGCCCCGAGGAGGAGCTCGGCGTGGTTCCGGAAGGCCTCTTGGAAGCGGTGGAAGCTCTCCTTGAGGCGCTCGGCATACTCCCTTTCCACCGCCTTGACCTCGGCCTCGAGGCGGAGGAGGGCCTCCGTGGCCTCCTTGACCTCCTTCTCCTTGGCCTCTAGGAGGGGTTCCAGGGCGGCCAGCTCCCCTTCGGCCAGGGCGTTCACCGGGCCCAGGGCCTTGGCCTCCCTCTCGGCCTGGGC
>BBBL01000344.1 GCA_001311545.1 Thermus kawarayensis JCM 12314
CACCTCCAGAACCGGCACCCCGATCCGCTCTCCCAGGACCCTAAGCTGCTCCCGGGCGGCGGGGCGCTGGGTGTCGGCGGCCACCAGGAGGGGGCGGCGCCCCTTGCCCTTGTAGTAGAGGGCGAGCTTGGCGGCGGTGGTGGTCTTGCCGGAGCCTGAAGCCCCACCAGGAACCAGAGGTTTTGGTCCTGGAGGAGGGGCTGGCGCACCTCGTCCCCCAGGGCCTCCTTCAAGGCCTCGTAGACGGTGGCCAGGATCACCTGGGCGGGGGTCAGGCTCTCCAGGACCTTCCGGCCCAGGGCCCTTTCCCGCACCTTCTCCACGAACTCCCGGGCCACCTCCAGGTGGACGTCGGCGCCAGGAGGGCCCGGCGGATCTCCCGCAGGTGGAGTTCAGGTCCTCCTCGCCGATCCGCCCCCGGCCGCGGAGCCGGTCTATGGCCTCTTGCAATCGCGCCGAAAGCTTTCCGAACATGCCCCTCCCGGCCCTAAGGCCGGGCTTCAGGATAGGGCACGCTCCTTGAGCGTGTCAACCGCAATTTTTCCCACACTTCTAGTGGGCATGGTTGACGGGAGGACCCCTCCCCCCTAGGCTAGAAAAGGTATGCGAGAGGCGTTGCCCTCGAGTCCCAGGCCCTGAAGGCCGCCTCCGGGCGGCCTTCGGCGAGAAAGGAGGCCGCCCGTGGAAACCACCCTTTCCCCCCTGCTCCAGGCCCTAGAGGAAGGCGACACCCTGACCCTCAAGCGCCTCCTGGAAGACGTCCACCCCCAGGACCTCCTTTCCCTTTGGGACGAGCTCAAAGGGGAGCACCGCTACGTCCTCCTCACCCTTCTCCCCAAGGACAAGGCGGCGGAGGTCTTCGCCAACCTACCGCCGGAGGCCCAGGCGGAGTACCTCAAGACCCTTCCCCCCTGGCGGGTGCAGGAGCTTCTGGAGGAGCTCTCCCTGGACGACCTGGCGGACGCCCTGCAGGCGGTGGAGGAGGAGGACCCCGGGCTCGCCCAAAGGCTCAAGGAGGCCCTGGACCCCAAGACCCGGGCCGAGGTGGAGGAGCTCACCCGGTACGAGGAGGACGAGGCCGGCGGCCTCATGACCCCGGAGTACGTGGCGGTGCGGGAGGGGATGAGCGTGGAGGAGGTCCTCCGCTTCCTGCGCCGGGCCGCCCCAGATGCCGAGACCATCTACTACCTCTACGTGGTGGACGAGAAGGGCCGCCTCAAGGGAGTGCTCTCCTTAAGGGACCTCATCGTGGCCGACCCCAGGACCAAGGTGGCGGAGATCCTGAACCCCAAGGTGGTCTTCGTGCGCACCGACACCGACCAGGAGGAGGTGGCCCGCCTCATGGCCGACTACGACTTCACCGTCCTCCCCGTGGTGGACGAGGAAGGAAGGCTCGTGGGCATCGTCACGGTGGACGACGTCCTGGACGTCCTCGAGGCCGAGGCCACCGAGGACATCCACAAGCTGGGGGCCGTGGACGTGCCCGACCTGGTCTACAGCCAGGCGGGCCCCGTGCAGCTATGGCTGGCCCGGGTGCGCTGGCTGGTGATCCTGATCCTCACGGGGATGGTCACCAGCTCCATCCTCCAGGGGTTTGAGAGCGTCCTCGAGGCCGTCACCGCCTTGGCCTTCTACGTCCCGGTCCTCCTGGGCACCGGGGGGAACACCGGCAACCAGTCCGCCACCCTCATCATCCGCGCCCTGGCCACCCGGGACCTGGACCTCAAGGACTGGCGAAGGGTGCTCCTCAAGGAAAGCCTGGTGGGAAGCCTTCTGGGCCTGACCCTGGCCTTGCTCCTCCTGGGCAAGGTCTTCCTGGACGGGCACGCCTTCCTGGCCCCCGTGGTGGGCCTCGCCCTCTTCCTCCTGGTGCTCTTCGCCAACCTGGTGGGGGCCCTCCTTCCGGTGGTCCTCCGGCGCTTCGGGGTGGACCCGGCCCTGGTTTCCAACCCCTTGGTGGCCACGCTCTCCGACGTCTCGGGCCTCCTCATCTACCTCTCCGTGGCCCGCCTCCTCCTGAACCTGTCCTGAGGCGTGGCGCGAAGCCCGGGCCTTACAGGATGAGCATGGCGTCCCCCAAGGAGTAGAAGCGGTAGCCCTGGGCCACGGCCAGGCGGTAGGCCTCGAGGGTGCGCTCGCGCCCCAGGAAGGCCGCCACCAGCATGAGGAGGGTGGAGCGGGGCAGGTGGAAGTTGGTGAAGAGGGCGTCTATGGCCTTGAAGGCGTAGGGGGGCCGGATGAAAAGCCGGGTCTCCCCCGCCCGCCACCACCC
>BBBL01000345.1 GCA_001311545.1 Thermus kawarayensis JCM 12314
TGCCTGGGCGAGGTACATGCCGGTGATGTCCTCGGGGGTGGTCTCCGGGCGCACCAGGATGACGGGAAGCCCCTCGGCGTAGAAGCGCTCCACGGCCTCGTTGGAAAAGGCGGCGTGGCCCACCGCAGCCCGGGGCTTGCCGGGAGGCCCTTGAGGAAGGGCTTGGGCGCCCTCTCCCGGTCCACGGCGGGGCGGAGGAGGCCGGGGAGGGCGTTGGCCTCCACCCGGAGGACGGCCTCTTCCTTGGAGATGAGGCCCTCTTCCGCCATCTCCACGGCGATCCTCACCGCCGCCTGGGCCGTGCGCTTTCCGGAGCGGGTCTGGAGGAGGTAAAGCCTTCCCCGCTCCACGGTGAACTCAAAGTCCTGCATGTCCCGGAAGTGGCGCTCAAGCCTTTCCGCCACGGCGAGGAGCTCCCGGTAAAGCCCCGGGGCGTAGTCCTTAAGGCGCTCCAAGGGCTCAGGGGTCCTCACGCCCGCCACCACGTCCTCCCCTTGGGCGTTCCTCAGGTACTCCCCGTAGAGGCCCCTTTCCCCGGTGGCGGGGTTACGGGTGAAGCCCACCCCGGTGCCCGAGTCCTCCCCCAGGTTGCCGAAGACCATGGCCTGGACCACCACCGCCGTGCCCAGGTCCTCGGGGATGCCGTAGATGCGGCGGTAGGTCCTGGCCCTGGGGTTCAGCCAGCTCCGGAAGACGGCCTCCACGGCCCCTTGGAGCTGGGCCCAAGGGTCCATGGGGAAGGGGGTGCCCCGGGCCTCGAGGTGGCGGAGGTACTGGAAGGCGAGCCCCTCCAGGTCCTCAGGCCCAAGCTCGGCGTCCGTCCCCGCCCCCCGCCCCTCCTTGAGGGCGGAAAGCATCTCCTCAAAGACCTCGGCCCTCTCCCCCAGGACCACCTCCCCGTACATGGCGAGGAGCCTGCGGAAGCTGTCCCAGGCGAAGCGGGGATTCCCCGTGGCCCGGGCCAGGGCCTCCACCCCTTCCAGGGTGAGGCCCAGGTTGAGGATGGTGTCCATCATGCCGGGCATGGAAACCGGGGCCCCGCTCCGCACGGAAACAAGGAGGGGAGGGGTCTTCCCCTCCCCCCGGCCGAAGCGCTTGCCTACTAGGCCCTCCAGGGCCGCCATCTTGGCCCGCACCTCCTCCCAAAGCCCCGGAACCTCCCCCGCCTTCAGGTACCGGCGGCAGGCCTCTGTGGTGACCACGAAGGCCGGAGGAACGGGAAGGCCCGCCCCCGCCATCTCCACCAGGCCGAAGCCCTTGCCGCCCAGGAGGTCCCGGGAAAGCCCCCGGGCCTCCGAAAGGAGAAAGACCCACGCGTCCATGCTCCCAGTCTGGGGCCCGGCGTGGAAGCGTGGAAAGGTGTAGTCCCGGAAGACCTACACGCCCCGCTAGGAGGAAAGCAAGGCCCGCCACTCGGCCAGCATGGCCTGGGCGAACCGGGGGAAGGCCTCGTGGTAGGAGCGGACCAGGTCCGCCGGGGATAACCCTCCGCCCTCCCCGCCTTAAGGAAGGCCCGGGCGGCCTCGGGGGGGCCGTGCCAGCGGGCAAGCTCCCCATAGGCCTCGTCCAGGAAAACCACGGTGGGCACGATGCGCTTCCCCTCCTTGCGTAGGCCTCGGCGAGGTCCGGGTTCTCGTCCCGGAAGAAGAAGCGGACCTCGAGGGGAAGCCTCGCCAAAACGGGGATGGCCTGGACGCAGTCCGGGCACCAGTCCTCCACCAGGGCCAAGGCCCTCTTCGCCCGGGGCAAAGGCCCCAGGGGAGGGAGGTTCCTATAGAAGGCCTCCACCCGGGCCCGGTTCCTCTGCATGCGGGAAAGAAGCTCCTCGTAGCCAAGCCCCTCCCGGTAGCGCACCCCAAGCATGGTTCCATCCTTCCCAAGGCCAAGGAAGGCGCAAGGAGGCCCCGCACCTTGGGCCTTGGGGCTAGACTTGCCCTTGTGGACCGCAGGCTGCTCGCCCTTCTCTCCGGGGTCCTCCTCGGCACAATCAGCGAAAGCAGCCTGGCCCCGGCCCTCCCCGTCCTGGCCAAGACCTACAGGGTCGGGCCGGAAGCGGCCCAGGGCGTGGTCTCCCTGGGCCTTTTTGGGGCGGCCCTGGCCTACCTTCCCCTGGCAGGCCTCGCCGGGCGGGTAGGAACGGGGAGGCTCTTCCGGCTTGGGCTTCTCCTTCACGCCTTCCTCGTCCTTCTCCTCGCCCTGGCACCCGGCTCTTCTGGCTCTACCTCCTCCGCCTGCTCCAGGGGGTGGCCACGGCCATGGTGGTGGGCCTGG
>BBBL01000346.1 GCA_001311545.1 Thermus kawarayensis JCM 12314
CCCTCCGCCCCTGGACCGGCGGGCCCGGCACGTGGTGGAGCGAGAACCTGCGGGTCCTCCGGGGGGTGGAGGCCCTCAGGCGGGGGGGACGCCCGGGCCTTCGGGGAGCTCATGACCCAAAGCCACCGCTCCCTGGCCCAGGACTACGAGGTGAGCCTTCCCGAGCTGGACCAGCTGGTGGAGGAGGCCCTTAAGGCCGGGGCCCTGGGGGCCAAGCTCACGGGGGCAGGGTTCGGGGGGGCGGTGGTGGCCCTCCTCGAGGAAGGCCGGTACGGGGCCTTCCGGGAGGCTCTCCTCTCCCGCTTCCCGGGGTTGCGCATCCTCTAGGGGTAAGCTAGGGGCATGGAGCAACCCAGCCTTCTGCCCCTCCTGGACGCCCGTCTCCCCCTCACGGAGGAGAAGGTGGCGGAGGCCGCCCGCCTGGCGGGGGTACCCCTGGCCCAGGCCTGGGGGGTGGTGCGCTACTACCCCCGGTACCGGGGCCTGCCTCAGGGAAGGCTTCTGGTGGACGACCCCGTGGCCCGGGCCCGGGGCTTTCCCGGGCTTTTGCGGGAGGCGGACGGCACCCACCCCCTTTGGGCCTCGAGGCCCTTTCCCCCTTTACCTCCGCTTTACCCCCGAGGGGCGCTTCCTGGAGTGGGGCGGCCGGTGGGTCCCCTTCCGGGAGTTCCGCCTCCCCTTCGCCCTGGGCCGGGGAAAGCGGCTCATCCCCCGGAACCCATCCTGAGCCTCCCCCAGCACCGCGCCCTGGGAGGGTTCTCCTGCTTAAGGCCTGGGAGGCAGGCCAGCTCGCCCCGGAAAGGATCCTAAAGGGGGTGGAAGAGGCAGGGCTTCTGGGCCGGGGTGGGGCGGCCTTCCCCACCCACGTGAAGATGCGGGCCGTGGCCCAGGGGGAGCCCCCCAAATACCTGGTGGTGAACGCCGACGAGTCCGAGCCCGGGAATTTCAAGGACCGCTTCCTCCTGGAGCACCACCCCTTCCTGGTCCTGGAGGGGGCCCTCCTGGCGGCCCTGGCCGTGGGGGCAAGCCGGGTCTACCTCTACGTGCGGGAGGAGTTTGAGGCGGCCATAGAGGGCCTGGAAAGCGCCATCCGGGAGCTGGAGGAGGCGGGGCTTCCCGTCCCCATGGAGGTCTTCCGAAGCGGGGGCCTCTACATCTGCGGGGAAGAGACCGCCCTCCTGGAGTCCATGGAGGGCAGGCGGGCCGAGCCCCGCCTGAAGCCCCCCTTTCCCGTGGAGCGGGGGCTTTGGGGAAGGCCTACCCTGGTGCAGAACGTGGAAACCCTGGCGAACCTCCCCCTGATCCTTAGGGAAGGCCCAAAGGCCTGGCGGCAGGGGGAGCCCAAGCTCTTCTCCCTAAGCGGGGAAGTGGCCGAGCCCGGCCTCTACGAGCTCCCCCTGGGCACCCCCCTGGGAGAGGCCCTGCGCCGGGCGGGGGGAGAGCCCGAAGCCTGAAGGCCGTCCTCCTGGGCGGGGCCGCCGGGGTCTTCACCCGGGACTGGGCCTTCCCCTTGCGCTTCAAGGAAAGGCTTCCCCTGGGGGCGGGGGCGGTGGTGGCCTTTGGGAAGGAAGCGGACCTCTGGGAGGTCCTCCAGGGCCTCGCCCACTTCTTCCGGGAGGAGTCCTGCGGCAAGTGCTTCCCCTGCCCCTTGGGCACGGCGGTACAGGTGGAGATGGTCAGGCGAAAGGAGCGGGACAGAGGCCTTCTAGAGGACCTCGCCCGCACCCTCAAGGGAAGCCTCTGCGGCCTGGGGCAGAGCGCCTACTGGGCCTACCAAAGCCTTCTGGAGGTGGAAGGTGCGGCTTAAGGTGGACGGGAAGGAAGTGGAGGCCAGGGAGGGAGCCCTCCTCCTGGAGGTGGCCGAGGTTCCCACCCTCTGCCACCACCCCCACACGGAGACCCAGGGGCTTTGCCGCCTCTGCCTGGTGGAGGCCCATGGGCGCTGGGTGCCCGCCTGCACCACCCGGGCCCAGGAGGGCATGGAGGTGCGCACGGAGACCGAGGAGCTTCGGGCCTACCGCAAGACCCTTCTGGAGTGGCTCGCCCTCACCACCGACCTCTCCTCGGCCCCCGGGCTCCAGGCCCTGATGGCAGGCTACGGGGCGAGGCCCGAGCGCTGGGGGAGGGTGGCGGGGCGGAAGGAACGGGAAGTCCTCAGGGACAACCCCTTTTTCCTGCGGGACTACGCCAAGTGCGTGAACTGCCGCCGGTGCGTGGACGCCTGCGGGGACGGGATCATGGGGGTCTACGCCCTGGCCCTGGAG
>BBBL01000347.1 GCA_001311545.1 Thermus kawarayensis JCM 12314
GCCCGGACCAGGGGGGCCTCCTCCCCCTCCTCCTTGGGGGTGAGGGCCTTCTCCGGGGCGAGCTTGAGGAGGAGGAGCTCGGCCAAGGGGGGAAGGAGCTCGCTCCTCGCCCTCAGGTCCTCGGGGACCTGGGCCAGGGCCTGGTCCACCACCAGGAGGACCGGGACCTCCCTGGGGGAGAGGCGGCCCCGCCTGAGGGCCTCCCGCAGGGCCTCGAGGGAGCCCGTGAAGCCGGGGAAGCTTAGGTGGATCACCGCAGGACCGGGCGCTTGGTGGGCAGGAGGAGGCCCACCTTCTCCCGCACTTCCTCCATGGTGGCCCTGGCCACCTCCCTGGCCCGCCTGGCCCCCTCCAGAAGGGCGTCCATCACGTAGTCGGGGTCCCTCTTTAGGGCCATGGCCCGCTCCCTTATGGGCCTCAGGGTGCGCATGAGGTGCTCAAAGAGGACCCGCTTCACCACCAGGGTGCCCATCCCCGCCTTCCGGTACTCCTCCCTCAGGGCCTCCACCAGCTCCTTGGGGGCGAAGTAGGAGAGGTAGGTGAAGACGATGGTCCGGTCGGGGTCCCCGGGGTCGGAAAGCCGGATCCTCTGGGGGTCGTCGGGGAGGTGCTGGATCTTCTGCCAGATGCTCTCCTCGGGCTCCAGAAGCCCGATGGTGTTTCCCAGGGACTTGCTCATCTTGGCCCTGCCGTCAATCCCCGGCACCCTGGGGGCCTCGGGGTTGAGGAGGGCCTCCGGCTCAGGGAAGGTTTCCCCGAAGAGGTGGTTGAAGCGGCGGGCGATCTCCCGGGTGAGCTCAATGTGCTGCACCTGGTCCTCCCCCACGGGGACGGTGTCCGCCTTGTAGATGAGGATGTCCGCCGCCTGGAGCACCGGGTACAGGAGGAGGCCAGACCACACGGTCTCCTGCTTGCTGGCCTTGTCCTTGAACTGGGTCATGCGGGTGAGGTCCCTAAGGGGGTGAGGGTGGTGAAGACCCAGGCCAGTTCCGTGTGCTCGGGGACGTGGGACTGGACGAAGAGGGTGACCCGCTCGGGGTCAAGCCCCGCGGCCATGTTCACCAGGGCCGCCTCAAAGGTGCGCTGGGCGAGGGTAGAGGGGTCGTAGGCCAGGGGGTTGGTGAGGGCGTGGTAGTCCACGATGCAGAAGAAGGCCTCCCGCCCCAGCCTTTCCCCGATCTCCACCCACTGCTTGATGGCCCCCAGGTAGTTGCCGATGTGGATTTCCCCCGAGGGTTGGATGCCGGAGAGGACCCGTTTCATTACCTTCCAGGGTAGGGGGTGGAGGGCGGGGCGTCAACGCTCGGGCTTTCGGTTAGCATGAGGGGATGAAGGACCTGGTGGAGTACCTGGCCAAAAGCGTGGTGGACCACCCCGAGGCGGTGCGGGTCCAGGAGAGGCGGGGCCGGGAAGGGCCCCTTTACGTGGTGGAGGTGGCCCCGGAGGACAAGGGCCGCCTCATCGGCAAGCAGGGGCGGGTGATTGAGGCCATCCGCACCCTGGTGCGGGCCTACGCCAAGCGCAAGGTGGGGGTGGAGGTGCGCTGAGGCCCTAAAATGGGGGTATGCGCTTGGTGGAGATCGGCCGCTTCGGGGCCCCTTTTGCCCTAAAGGGCGGGCTCAAGTTCCGGGGGGAGCCGGTTCTCCTCCACCTGGAGCGGGTCTACGTGGAAGGCCACGGCTTCAGGGCGGTGGAGGACCTCTACCGGGTGGGGGAGGACCTGGTGGTCCACCTGGCCGGGGTGGGAAGCCGGGAGCTGGCCGAGGCCTTGGTGGGCCTCAGGGTCTACGCCGCGGTGGAGGACCTTCCCCCTTGGAGGAGGGGCGGTACTACTACTTCGCCCTCATGGGCCTTCCCGTCTACGTGGGGGGCAGAAGGTGGGGGAGGTGGTGGACATCCTGGACGCCGGGGCCCAGGACGTCCTGGTGATCCGGGGGATAGGGGAGAGGCTCCGCCACCGGGCCGAGCGCCTGGTGCCCCTCCAGGCCCCCTACGTGCGGGTGGAGGAAGGCGCCATCCACGTGGAGCCCATCCCCGGCCTCTTTGACTGATGCGCTACACCCTCCTCACCCTCTTCCCCGCCCTGGTCCGGCCCTGGCTGGAGGAGTCCCTCATCGCCAAGCCCGGGAGCGGGGCCTCTTGGAGGTGGAGGTGGTGGACCTCCGGGCCTATGGCCTGGGGCGGCACCGGGCGGTGGACGACACCCCCTATGGCGGGGGGGCGGGGATGGGTGATCCGGGCCGACGTGGCCGTGG
>BBBL01000348.1 GCA_001311545.1 Thermus kawarayensis JCM 12314
CTCACCGGGGAGCCAAGAGGGGTCAACCGAGGGAAGGAACCCCGTTGGCGCCAATCCCTGGCGGGTCTTGAGGGTAGGCCTCTGCAAGATAGGCCCTACGGGCCTGACCCTTCCCCTCCTCGGGCGCGAGGTACCGAGGGACCTCTCTCCCCTCAAGCCCGTCCTCCTCGGGGGACCGTGGGAGGGGTGGAGGGTTGGCCTAGGTCCTCCTCCTGGTGGGGGGCCGGCGCGCAGTAATGTGCGCTTTGGTTGACCAGGTGAGGGATGCCCCACGTGATCTGCGAGCCCTGCATCGGCGTGAAGGACAGGAGTTGCCAGGAGGTCTGTCCGGTGGAGTGCATCTACGACGCCGGGGAGCAGCTTTATATCCACCCCGACGAGTGCATTGACTGCGGGGCCTGCGTGCCCGCCTGTCCGGTGAGCGCCATCTACCCCGAGGAGGACGTCCCCGAGCAGTGGCGGATCTACATAGACAAGAACCGCACCTGGCCCAGACCCTGCCCAACGTGCACGTGCTTTCGGGTTAACCCGAGCGCACCCAGTAAGGTTCCCCGTCTGCCTGGCACACCCCGCGGAAGGCGCAGCTTCCACAGGCCGCCCCACAGGCCAGGGGACGGACGTAGCCCCGGGCCGCGAGCTTTTCCAGGAGAAGGGCCGCCGTTTCCGGCCTCAGCCCCAGGGCCTGGGCCAGCTGGGAAGGGGTCCTGGGGAGGGTGAGGAGGGCGAGGGCTTCTTGGATCATGCCATAGCCGGTAGCCAGGAAGGCCAGGAGGTAGGCCAAGGAAAGCTGGTAGACCACGGACAAGCCGGCCCACCTTTTCCCGATCACCTGCCTGAGGGCGGTGAGGGTGGCCACGCAGGGGGTGTAGAGGAGGACGAAGACCAGGTAGGCCAGGGCGCCTGGGGGCTCACGGCCCCTTTGAGGACCGCCTGGAGAGGCGTGGGCTCGAGGGGGGGTAGAAGGCTCGGAGGGGCGAGGAGGGCCAGGAGTCCCTGGAGGGTGCCGGCAAGGGCCCCCCAGAGCCCCTGGGCCAGGGTCCTGAGCCCTCGAGGAGCCCCAGGGGACCCATGGCCTCGGTTCCCAGGAAGCTCACCCCCAAAGC
Organism: Thermus kawarayensis JCM 12314; assembly: GCA_001311545.1. Next base: position 1,104 of record BBBL01000348.1, read on the forward strand.
CCCCACCACCACCTCCTTGGCCACGAAGCCCGGCACCAAGGCGCCCACCAGCCGCCAGTCGCCGAGGCCCAAGGGGGCGAAGAGGGGGGTGAGGGCCTGGGCCAGGAGGGCGTAGGGCGTGGACCCGGCTAAGGGCACGTGGAGCAGGGTCCAGATGAGGAGGACCGCCAGGAGGATGGGCCCCCGGCCCCCCGCACGAAGCTCCCGGTGCGGGCCAGGGAGAGGCGCAGGAGGAGCCTTAGGGGAGGGAAGCGGTAAGGGGGGAGTTCCATGGCGCCCTCGCTGGCAGAAGCCCCCAGGGCCCTCCCCAGGAGAAGAGCGGTGAGAAGGCCTACCCCCAGGCCCAGAAGGTACAGGCCGAAGACCACCAGAGGGGCGCGCTCGGGAAAGAAGGCGAAGGCGAAGAGGGTGAAGACCGGAAGCCTGGCGCCGCAGGCCAGGAAGGGGATGGCCAGGGCCACCCTAAGCCGGTCCAGGGGGTGGGCGAGGGCCCGGGTGGCGTAGACGGCGGGCACGTTGCACCCGAAACCCAGGACCAAGGGGATGAAGCCTTTCCGGGAAGGCCTGCCCAGCCCATGACCCGGTCAGCCACAAAGGCCATGCGGGCCAGGAAGCCGGAGGTTTCCAGGAAGGCCAGGGCCAGATAGAGGAGGAAGAGGACGGGGGTAAAGGAGAGGACCGTGCCCACCCCCGCCACCACCCCTTCCGCCAGGAAGGAGCGGAGAAGATGGGGGAGGGGAAGGGCCAGGCTCCAGCCTGCCAGCACCTCCTGGGCCTGGCCCATGAGGTCCACCCAGGGGGCGGAGAGGGCGAAGGTGAAGCGGAAGGCCAAGAACATGGCCAGGAGGAAGAGGGGAAGGCCCAAAAGGGGGTGGAGGACCAGGCGGTCCAGCCTCTCGGTGAGGGAGGGCGGGGCCTCCTTGCGGCGCACGGCTTGGTGGTAGACCTCCCGGGCCCTTTGGTAGCGGGCCTCGAGGGCCAGCAGGTAGGGGTCAAGCCCCTCCGCCGAAAGCCTTTCCCGTTCCTCTACGGCGCGCCTTTGGGCCTCCTGGGGCAGGGGTACCCTCTCCCCCAGGAGGGCGAGGAGGCCGAGGGCCCGGCGGCCGGGCTGGGGAATAAGGGGCTCCACGGCGGGCCA
>BBBL01000349.1 GCA_001311545.1 Thermus kawarayensis JCM 12314
TGGCGGGGCGGGTGGAGGCGCGCCACCTGAACCTTCACGGCACCGCCCACGGGGGCTTCCTCTACGCCTTGGCGGATAGCGCCTTCGCCTTGGCCTCTAACTCCCGGGGGCCTGCGGTGGCCCTCTCCTGCCGCATGGACTACTTCCGGCCCCTCCCCTTGGGGGCGGAGGTGGAGGCGAGGGCAAAAGAGGTGAACCTTTCCCGGCGCACGGCCACCTACCGGGTGGAGGTGGTCTTTGGGGGTAAGCTCGTGGCCCTTTTCACGGGAACGGTCTTCCGCTTGGGAGGTGATGGGGATGATGTACCAGCCGGAACTGGAAACCCTCTCCAGGGAGAAGCTTAGGGCGCTGCAGGAGGAACGGCTTAAGCGGGTGGTGGCCTACGTCTACGAGCGGGTCCCCTTTTACAAGAGGCTTCTGGACGAGGCCGGGGTGGACCCCAAGAGGTTTAGGGGCCTCGAGGACCTCCCCAAACTCCCCTTCACCAAGAAGACGGACCTCCGCGACCACTACCCCTTCGGCCTCTTCGCCGTGCCGAGGGAGGAGGTGGCCAGGATCCACGCCTCTAGCGGCACCACCGGCAAGCCCACCGTGGTGGGCTACACCAAAAACGACCTCGGGGTCTTCGCCGAGGTGGTGGCCCGTTCCTTGGCGGCGGCCGGGGCGGGACCTGGGATGATGCTTCACAACGCCTACGGCTACGGCCTTTTCACCGGGGGCTTGGGCCTCCACGCCGGAGCCGAGGCCTTGGGGATGACGGTGGTGCCGGTCTCCGGGGGGATGACGGAGAGGCAGATCCTGCTCCTCCAGGACTTCCGCCCCGAGGTGATCTCCTGCACCCCCTCCTACGCCCAGACCCTGGCGGAGGAGTTCAGGAAGCGGGGGGTTCCCCCGGAGGAGCTCTCCCTGGAGTACGCCGTCTTGGGCGCCGAGCCCTGGACCGAGGCCATAAGGAAGCAGGTGGACGAGGGCCTGGGGGTGCGGAGCACCAACATCTACGGCCTCTCCGAGATCATCGGCCCCGGTGTTTCCAACGAGTGCGTGGAGGAGCGCCAAGGAAGCCACATCTGGGAGGACCACTTCCTGCCCGAGGTGGTGGACCCGGACACCGGGGAGCCCCTTTCCGAGGGGAAGGTGGGGGTTTTGGTCTTCACCACCCTCACCAAGGAGGCCATGCCCCTCCTCCGCTACTGGACCGGGGACCTCACCTACCTCACCTACGAGCCCTGCGCCTGCGGCCGCACCCACGTGCGCATGGGGCCCATCCTGGGCCGCACCGACGACATGCTCATCATTCGGGGGGTGAACGTCTACCCTACCCAGGTGGAGGCGGTGCTTCTGGGGATTCCCGAGGTGGAGCCCTACTACCAGATCGTGGTCCGGCGGGAGGGCACCCTGGACGAGGCCGAGCTTAAGGTGGAGGTCTCCGAGGTCTTCTTCCGGGAGATCGGCCAGAAGGCCCTCTCCGACGAGGTCATTGAGGCGGACCACCGGCTCCACGCCCTGAGGGAGAGGATCGCCCGCAAGATCAAGGACAACATCGGCGTCACCATGAAGGTCACCCTCCTTCCCCCGGGCCAGGCCCCGAGAAGCGAGGGGGGGAAGCTCAGGCGGGTTCTGGACCTGAGGAAGTAGCCATGCGCCCCATCCCCGATGGCTACGAGGCGGTCTTTGAGACCGTGGTCACCCCCGAGATGACGGTGAACTTTGAGGAACTGGGCCCCGTCCACCCCGTCTACGCCACCTACTGGATGGCCAAGCACATGGAGCTTGCGGGCCGCAAGATCATCCTGCCCTTTTTGGAGGAGGGGGAGGAGGGGATCGGGAGCTACGTGGAGGTGCGCCACCTGGCCTCCGCCCTCCCGGGGATGCGGGTTAAGGTGGTGGCCCGCCACGAGAAGACCGAGGGAAATCGGGTCCACGCCACCATGGAAGCCTTCAACGAGCTCGGGGACCTCATCGGGGTGGGGCGCACGGAGCAGGTGATCCTCCCCAAGGCCAAGGTGGAGGCCATCTTCCGCCGCCTTAGGGAGCGCTGGGAGGTTACACGTTCGCCCTAGCCTCCTTCTTGGGGCCTGGTGGGGAAGTTTTCCCTGCCTTTTCCCTTGGCCTCGCCAGCAGGGTGGGTTTTGCGCCGATCTTTTGGCCCTGGGGCGGAGGGGTGGCGTAGACTGAGGCCATGCGCCTCGCGGGGAAGGTGGTGGTGGTCACCGGCGCGGGAAGCGGCCTGGGCCAGG
>BBBL01000350.1 GCA_001311545.1 Thermus kawarayensis JCM 12314
CAGGCTCGTGGCCCAGGGGAGGCCCGAAGAGGTGCTGCGGGAGGGGCTCCTCGCCGCCCTCTACGGCCCCGGGGTGCGGGTGGCCTTCCTCGAGGGCAGGCCCCATGTCTACCTGGACGGATAGGGCCAGGCTCTACGTGAGGCGGCGGGCCTTTCTCCTGGACCTGGGAGAGGAGGTGGTCCTGTACACGGAAAGGGGGCCCAGGAGGGCCCGCTACCTCCTGGTGGGGCGGCTTTCCCCTCCCGAGTGGCTCCGCCTGGGCCTGCCCCGGCAGGGCGTTCTCCATTACCCCTTGGAGGTGGACCCCTTGGCCTTTGAGTGGGAAGGGAGCACCCTGGTCCTTCCCGGCCTCCGGGTCTACCTCGGCGGGCCTCCCGAGTTCGTGGAGACCCCCTACTACGCCTGGCCCTTGACGCCAGGGCCGGGGCCGGGGTAGGGTGGACCTACCGACCGGTTGGTCGTGGGGAGGTGAGGGATGCGGCTCAAGGACAAGGCGGTGCTCATCACCGGGGCGGCCCACGGCATCGGCCGGGCCACCCTGGAGCTCTTCGCCAGGGAGGGGGCGAGGCTCGTGGCCTGCGACCTGGAGGAGGGCCCCTTGAAGGAGGCGGCGGAGGCCGTGGGGGCCCTGCCGGTGGTCATGGACGTGGCGGACCCCGCTTCCGTGGAGCGGGGCTTTGCCGAGGCCCTGGCCCACCTGGGGCGCCTGGACGGGGTGGTGCACTACGCGGGGATCACCCGGGACAACTTCCACTGGAAGATGCCCCTGGAGGACTGGGAGCTCGTCCTCCGGGTGAACCTCACGGGGAGCTTCCTGGTGGCCAAGGCGGCCTCCGAGGCCATGCGGGAGAGGAACCCGGGGAGCATCGTCCTCACGGCGAGCCGGGTGTACCTGGGGAACCTGGGGCAGGCGAACTACGCCGCTTCCAAGGCGGGGGTGGTGGGGCTTACCCGGACCTTGGCCTTGGAGCTTGGGCGGTGGGGGATCCGGGTGAACGCCCTGGCCCCGGGGTTCATTGAGACGCGGATGACGGCCAAGGTGCCGGAGAAGGTGCGGGAGAAGGCCATCGCCGCCACGCCCTTGGGCCGGGCGGGGAAGCCTTTGGAGGTGGCCTACGCCGCGCTCTTCCTCGTTTCCGACGAGTCCAGCTTCATCACCGGCCAGGTCCTCTTCGTGGACGGGGGGAGGACGGTCGGGGCGGCCCCGGCCTGAGATCACCTCATGCGGCTTGCGCCCGCATGGGGCCCCGGCGGTGGGAGGGTGTAGGCTTAGGGCATGCGGGTCCTAGGCTGGTTTCTCCTCCTTTTGGGGCTTGTCCTCGCCTGGTTCCTCCTAAGCCCCTTCGTGGCCCTGGTCCTCGCCCTTTTGGCCCTCCCCCTGGCCCTCCTCCTCGCCGCCTTGGCCCTCCCCGTGGCCCTGTTGCTCGCCCTCTTGGGGGTGGCCCTGAGCCTTTTGGGCCTTTTCCTGAAGTGGCTCCTCCCCTTGGGGCTTCTCCTCCTCGCCCTCTGGCTCCTTTTGAGCCCGAAGAGGCCCGTTCCTGAGGGGTGGTGAGGGTGGACTTCCGGAGGCTTGACGCCTACTTCCGGCAGAGGGTGGAGGAGGGCCTTCTCCCCGGGGCTTTGGTCCTGGTGGCCCGGGAGGGGGAGGTGGCCTTCCAGGGGGTCTATGGCCTCCTGGACCCGGAGCGGGGCCTTCCCATGCGGGAGGACGCCCTCTTCCGCCTCTACTCCATGACCAAGCCCTGGGTCTCCGCCCTGGCCCTCACCTTCCTCGAGGAGGGGGCGCTTTCCCTCCAGGACCGGTGGAGAAGTACCTGCGAGCTCTCCTCCTCCGGGTGGGCCGGGAGGTGGGGGAGGAGGTGGGTGTGGGAGCCCGTGAGGCGCCCCCTCACCGTCTACGACCTCCTGCGCCACACGGCGGGCCTCACCTACGGGGTCTTCTTCCGCTCCCCGGTGAAAGGGCTTTACCTCCAGGCCGGGGTGGACCGGTTTGACCTCACCCGGGAGGCCTTTTTGCAACGCCTGGCGGGTCTTCCCCTCCGCTTCCAGCCCGGGGAGGCCTTTGAGTACGGGCTTGCTACCGATGTCCTCGGGCACCTCCTGGAGGCCCTCGCGGGGCGGAGCCTGGCGGAGCTTCTGGAGGAAAGGCTCTTCCGCCCCCTCGGCATGCGGGACTCGGGCTTCCAGGCCAAGGACCCGCCCGCCTGGCCCAGCCCTTCCCC
>BBBL01000351.1 GCA_001311545.1 Thermus kawarayensis JCM 12314
CCATGAGCCCCTGGCCCATGTCCGCGTGGTCCTGGTGGAGCCCCAGGAGCCCATGAACGTGGGGGCGGTGGCCCGGGCCATGCGCAACTTCGGCCTTTCCCGGCTCTACGTGGTGAACCCCGGGCCCAGGGTGGGCCCTCCCTGGGCGCAGGAGGCCTACTGGCTGGCGGTGCATGCGGGGGAGATCCTGGAGCAGGCGGTGGTGGCCCGGGGGCTTCTTGAGGCCTTCGGGGAGCGCGGCTGGTGGTGGCCACCACGGGGAGGCCGAGGGAGCTCTACCCCGCTCCCGTGGTGCCCGCCTGGGAGGTGCCCCGGCACGTTCTTTCCGTGGGGGGGAGGTGGCCTTGGTCTTCGGCCGGGAGACCTTTGGCCTGACCAACGAGGAGCTGGATCTGGCCCACCTTATCGGCACCATCCCCACCGCACCCGAGCAACCCTCCCTGAACCTGGCCCAGGCGGTGGTGGTCTTCGCCTACGAGCTGTTCAAGGCGGCTTCCCGGGGGAGGAGGAGCCCAAGGAGGAGCTGGCGGAGGTCTCGGCCCTCGAGGCCCTCTTCCAAGACCTGGGGCGCTACATTTTGGAGATCGGCTTCACCGACGCACACCGCTTCCCCTATGCCATGCGCCGCCTGAGGCGCATCCTCCACAAGGCGAGGCTTTCCCCGGGGGAGGTCCAGCTCCTGAGGGGGCTTCTCCACCAAAGCCGCCACCGGATGAGGGACCGCCATGGCTAGCGAGAACCTCCTGCGCCTGGTACGCCTGGCCCAAAGGCTTCTGCCGCCCTTGATCGCCGCCGTGGTGGTGGCCTTTGAGCTCGCCCTCCTGCCCTATCGGCACCAGGACATGACCCTCTGGCTCCGCCTGGCTTTTACGGCCTGGTGGGGCCTTTGGTGACCTACGCCGTTTTGGAGTGGATCGCCCAGGAGGTCTTGGAGAAGGTCCGGGCCGAGCGGGCCCTGGAGGAGGCCAACCGCCGTCTACAGGCGGCGGGGAGGATTTTCCGGGAGGCCCTGGAAAGCCAGAACCTGGAGGAGGCCACAAGCCGCCTGGCCCGGGCCCTCAGGGAGACCCTGGGCTACGAGGTGGTCCTGGAGGTGGAGGGGGTGCGGGAGGGGGAGGAGTGCGGAGGGCTTAGGGTGGAGCTTCCGGGGCTAAGGGGCTATCTGGAAGCCTGCTCCGAGGCCCCCGAGCGGGCCTTTTTGGAGGTGCTGGCCCACGAGGTGGCGGGGGCCTTGCAGTCCGTGGTGGCCCGGAGCCGGGACCTCCTCACCCTCTACGAGGTGGACCAGGCCCTGAAGGCCGAGGCTAACCTGGACCGGCTTTTGGAAGGCCTGCTGGAGCGCATCCGGGTCTGGGCCGAGGCCCAGGGGGGAGGGGTGCTCCTTTTGGACGAGGAGGGCTTTCTGGTGCCCCGGGTGGTGCGGGACCTGGACCTCCCGGGCCATCCCTTTCTCCCGGAGCCCCTGGCGGGGGGCCTTGGAAGGCCCCGTTTTTGTGGGCCAGGACACCTTGGCCCTGCCCCTCAGGGCCCGGGAGACCGTGGGGGTGCTGGCGCTTAAGGGCCTGGGGCTTTCCCGGCGCATCCCCTTCCTCTCCTTCTTGGCCTCCCAGGTGGCCCTGGCGGTGCGGAACGCCCAGGCCTATTTGCGGGCGGAGGAGCTTGCCATCAACGAGGAGAGGACCCGCATCGCCCGGGAGATCCACGACGGGCTGGCCCAGAGCCTGGCCTTTATGGCCTTGAAGCTGGACCTGGCGGAAAGGTTGCTGGCCAAGGACCAGGAGGCGGCCCTAAAGGCCCTCCAGGAGGTCAAGGACACCCTGAGGGCCCAGATCCGCGAGGTCCGGCGGAGCATCTTCGCCCTCCGGCCCATTGACCTGGAGCGTTACGGCTTTTTGGATTCCGTCCGGCGCTACGCCCAGGCCTTCGCCGAGCAGGCGGGCTTCCGGGTGCTCCTCTCCTTGCCCGAGCGGGTGGGGCTTTCCCAGGCCAGCGAGCTGGTCCTCTTCCGGGTGTTGCAGGAAGCCCTGACCAACGCCGCCAAACACGGCAAGCCCTCCCGGGTGGAGGTGGCCTTGGAGCTTGGGGGAGCGGGGGGCGAGGCTTACCGTGAGGGATAACGGCAAGGGCTTCCGGAACCCTGAGGCAGTGGGCCTGGGGGGGTTTGGCCTCACCCAGATGCGGGAGAGGGTGGAG
>BBBL01000352.1 GCA_001311545.1 Thermus kawarayensis JCM 12314
CGAGCGCATCGCCCCCGAGCTCATCGGCCGGGACGCCCTGGACCAGGAGGGGGTGGACCGGGCCCTTCTGGAGCTTGACGGCACCCCCAACAAGGCGAACCTGGGGGCCAACGCCCTTCTGGCCGTCTCCCTGGCCACGGCCCGGGCGGCGGCGGAGGCCCTGGGGCTTCCCCTTTACCGCTACCTGGGTGGGGTTCAAGGAGTGGTCCTGCCCGTTCCCCTGATGAACGTCATCAACGGCGGCAAGCACGCCGACAACCGGGTGGACTTCCAGGAGTTTATGCTGGTGCCCGCCGGGATGGAAAGCTTCTCCGAGGCCTTGCGGGTGGGGGCCGAGGTCTTCCACACCCTCAAGGGGGTGCTGAAGGAAAGGGGTTACAGCACCAACGTGGGGGACGAGGGAGGCTTCGCCCCGGACCTCAAACGCAACGAGGAGGCGGTGGAGCTCCTCCTCCTGGCCATTGAGCGGGCGGGTTACACCCCCGGGGAAGAGGTCTCCCTGGCCCTGGACCCTGCGGCGAGCGAGCTTTACCGGGACGGGAGGTACCACCTGGAGGGGGAGGGGAGGGTCTTGGCCCCGGAGGAGATGGTGGCCTTCTGGGCGCGGTGGGTGGAGAAGTACCCCATCCGCTCCCTGGAGGACGGGATGGCTGAGGACGACTGGGAAGGTGGAAGCTTCTCACCCAGGAGCTTGGGGACAAGGTGCAGCTGGTGGGGGACGACCTCTTCGTCACCAACCCCGAAAGGCTCCGGATGGGGATTGAGCGCGGCGTGGCCAACGCCGTCCTGGTCAAGGTGAACCAGATCGGCACTCTTTCCGAGACCCTCGAGGCCATCCGCCTGGCCCAGCGGGCGGGCTACCGGGCGGTGATCAGCCACCGCTCGGGGGAGACCGAGGACAGCTTCATCGCCGACCTGGCGGTGGCGGTGAACGCCGGGCAGATCAAGACCGGTTCCCTCTCCCGCTCCGACCGTCTGGCCAAGTACAACCAGCTCTTGCGCATTGAGGAGGAGCTGGGCCGGGCGGCCCGCTTCCTGGGCTATGGGGCCTTTTAAGCGCACCAAGATCGTGGCCACCCTGGGCCCGGCCACGGACACCAAGGAGACCATCCGGGCCCTGGCCGAGGCGGGGGCGGACGTTTTCCGCTTGAACTTCAGTCACGGCCTCCCCGAGGACCACAAGCGGCGGGCGGCCTGGGTGCGGGAGGTGTCCCAAGAGCTCGGCAAGACCCTGGCCCTGCTCCAGGACCTGCAGGGCCCCAAGATCCGCATCGGCCGCTTCCAGAAGGGCCGGGCGGAGCTCAAGCCGGGCCAGCCCTTCGTCCTCACCCGTCTCCCCGTGGAGGGGGATGAGACCCGGGTTTCCCTCACCTACAAGGGGCTCCCCGAGGACGTGCGCCCCGGGCAGGTGCTCCTTTTGGACGACGGTCGGGTCCGCCTCCGGGTGGAGAGGGTGGTGGGGGACGAGATCCACACCCTGGTGGAGGTGGGGGGCGTCCTCTCCGACCACAAGGGCATCAACGTGCCCGGGGCCGACCTCTCCATCCCCGCCCTCTCGGAAAAGGACATCCAGGACCTGGCCCTGGGGGCGGAGATCGGGGTGGACTGGGTGGCGGTTTCCTTCGTGCGCACCCGGGACGACCTCCTCCTCGCCCGCCACTACCTTTCCCGCTACGGCTCCCGGGCCAGGCTCATGGCCAAGATAGAAAAGCCCTCGGCCGTGGCCCGCTTCGAGGAGATCCTGGAGGAGGCCGATGGCATCATGGTGGCCCGGGGGGACCTGGGGGTGGAGATGCCCCTGGAGGAGGTGCCCATCGTGCAAAAGCGCCTCATCCTCCGGGCCATCGCCGCAGGCAAACCCGTGATCACCGCCACCCAGATGCTGGAGTCCATGGTGCAGAACCCGAGCCCCACCCGGGCCGAGGCCTCGGACGTGGCCAACGCCATCTTTGACGGTACGGACGCGGTGATGCTCTCGGCGGAGACCGCCGCCGGGGCCTACCCCGTGGAGGCGGTGGCATGATGGCCAGGATCGCCAAGGCGGTGGAGGCTTCCCCCGAGTTTTTGCAGAAGCTCAACGTCCTCAGGCCCTCCCCCACCCCCCACCACCCAGGACGCCATCGCCCAGGCGGCCGACGACATCGTGGAGGCCGTGGGGGCCCGGGCCATCGTGGTCTTCACCG
>BBBL01000353.1 GCA_001311545.1 Thermus kawarayensis JCM 12314
TGCGCCCGGCGGCGTGGGTCACGTCCACGATCACGGGGAGGTGGGTCTCCTGCTTGGCCAGGGCCACGGCGGAGAGGTCCAGGGTGTTCCGCGTCCAGCGCTCAAAGGTGCGGATGCCCCGCTCGGCCAGGATCACCTGCTCGTTCCCCTGGGCGAGGACGTACTCGGCGGCGTAGAACCACTCCTCCATGGTGGCGGAAAGCCCCCGCTTGAGGAGGACGGGCCTCCCCGCCTTTCCCACCTCCTTGAGGAGGGCGAAGTTCTGCATGTTGCGGGCCCCGATCTGGAGGATGTCGCGGACTCCGCCACCACCTCCACGTCCCGGGTGTCCATGACCTCGGTGACGAAGACCATGCCGAAGGCGTCCGCCGCCCTCCGGCCGAGCTTAAGCCCCTCCACCCCAAGGCCCTGGAAGCCGTAGGGGCTGGTCCTCGGCTTGAAGGCCCCGCCCCGCAAGACCTTTACTCCCCGGGCGGCAAGGAAGCGGGCCGTCTCCATCATCTGCTCCTCGCTCTCAATGGAGCAGGGCCCGGCGATGAGGAGGGGCTTCTCCCCGAAGACCACGCCCTTCACCCGTACCCGGGTGGGCTCGGGCTTGTGCTTCCTGGAGTAGAGGAACCTCTTCTGGTCCTGGCGCTCCTCGAGGTCCAGGCTCGCCTGGAAGATCTCCTTGAAGAGCTTCCTTATGGTCTCGTTGGGGAAGGGGCCGGGGTTTTCGGCGGTGAGGTAACCGAGCATCTCCTCCTCCCGCTTGGGATCGTAGTGGGGAAGGCCGAGCTCCGTCTGGATCCGGCCGATCTCCTGCACCAGCCTCCCCCGCTCGGAGAGGAGCCGGAGAAGCTCCCGGTTCACCCGGTCCACCTCTTTACGCAAGGCCAGGATGCGCTCGTCCATGGGCTATTGTATGGGCCAAGCCCCAAGCGGGTGTCAAGCCGCCTCTTCCTTGGGCCTTTGCCTCTCCGCCAGGCGGGCCACCAGGACGGAGATCCAGTAGAGGACGAGGAGGGGCAGGGTGACGATGGAGAGGGAGACCACGTCCACCGTGGGGGTGATGACCGCCGCCAGGGTGAGGAGGAGGACCACGGCCACCCGCCAGTTGCGGGCCAAAAAGGCGGAGGAGAGGATCCCCAGGCGGGCCAGGAGGTAGCTCACCACCGGCATCTCAAAGACCAGGCCCATGACGCCCATCATCATCAGGATCTGGCCCATGTAGCGGCCGATGGAGATCTGAGGGGTGACCACGTCCCCCAAGAAGCCCAGGAGGAAGGGGACGGCGAAGGGCAGAAAGCCGTAGTAGGCGAAGAGGGCCCCCAGGGCGAAGCTAAACCCCGCCCCCAGGAGGAAGGGCACCGCCAGGCGCTTCTCGTGCTCGTAAAGCCCGGGGGCGATGAAGGCCCAGACCTGGTAGACGATGAAGGGGAGGGCGAGGACCAGGCCCCCAAAGGCCGCCACCTTAAGGGAGACCAAGAAGGGCTCGGTGATGTCCAGGACGATGAGGTTGATCTGGATGCCGTTCTGCTTGGCCGCCAGGTCCAAGGGCCGCTTGAGCCACTCCAGAAGCTGGACCCTAAAGGTCCAGGCCACCCCCGTCCCCACCGCCCAGGAGAGGAGGGCCCAGATGAGGCGGCTACGCAGCTCCTCTAGGTGTTCTACCAGGGGGGCTTCCTTCAAGCCTTGGGCTCCTCCTGGGGCTTAGGCCCCGGCGCGGGCTTGGGCTCCTCCTTCACCTCCACGCTCTTCTCCAGTTCCTCGCGGATCTCCTGGGCCCCTCGCTTGAACTCGCGGATGCTCTGACCCAAAGAACGGCCAAGCTCGGGGAGCTTCTTGGGCCCGAAGATGAGGAGGGCCACCACCAGGATCACCAGGATTTCCGGCATGCCCAGGTTCATGATCTCCAGTTTATCACCGGGAGGCTGAAGGGAGGATGAAGCGGATCATCCCTCCTCCCCAAGCTTCTTCCGGGCGTAGCCTCGAGGTTCCGCTGCCGACCCCGGGCCACGGCCAAGCGCCCTCGGCACGTCCTGGGTGATGACGCTCCCCGCTCCCACCAAGGCGTGGTCCCCCACCCGCACCGGGGCCACCAGGACGCTGTTGGAGCCGATGAAGGCCCGCTTGCCGATCACCGTCTGGTGCTTCCTTTTGCCGTCGTAGTTGGCGGTGATGACCCCGGCCCCCACGTTGG
>BBBL01000354.1 GCA_001311545.1 Thermus kawarayensis JCM 12314
GGATGGTGATCCGGGCGACGTGGCCGTGGCCGCCCTGGAGGCCGTGGGCCCGGCGGACGAGTTGATCCTCCTCTCCCCGGCGGGGGAGCCTTTTACCCAGAAGGTGGCGGAGGACCTGGCGCAGAAGGGGCACCTGGTTCTCCTCTGCGGCCGCTACGAGGGGTTTGACGCCCGGGTGGAGGCCTTCGCCACCCGCGTGCTTTCCCTGGGCGACTACGTGCTCATGGGGGGGGAGGTGGCGGCCCTGGCGGTTTTGGAGGCCACCGCCCGCCTCGTCCCCGGGGTCATCGGCGACCCCGAGAGCCACCGGGAGGACTCCTTCGTGCGAGGGCTTCTGGACTTTCCCCACTACACCCGCCCTCCCGAGTTCCGGGGCTTAAGGTGCCCGAGGTCCTCCTCTCCGGGAACCACCAGGAGGTGCTCCGCTTCCGCCGGAGGGAGGCCCTGAAGCGCACCCTGGCCCTGAGGCCAGACCTCCTCTCCGAGGCCCGGATCGGGGCCCTGGAGGCGGCCTGGCTTGCGGAACTGGACCGGGAAGGCTAAACTTAAGGCTGTTGCCCATGAACCCTTAAGGGTTCCTCTGGGGAGGAGGCACGCCATGAACCGAGGAGCGCTTTTGAAGGTGGTGGAATCCCGCTACGCCCGCACCGACCTGCCCGAGTTCCGCCCGGGGGACACCGTGCGGGTGGCCTACCGGGTGAAGGAAGGCAACCGGAGCCGCATCCAGAACTTTGAGGGCATCGTCATCAAGGTCAGGCGCAACGGGTACAACTCCAGCTTCACCGTGCGCAAGGTGAGCTACGGGGTGGGGGTGGAGCGCATCTTCCCCATGAACTCCCCCCTCATTGAGAAGGTGGAGATCGTCCAGCGGGGCCGGGCCCGCCGGGCCAAGCTCTACTACATCCGCGAGCTTTCCGAGAGGGAGATCCGTCGCAAGCTCCGGGTGGACCGCAAGCGCACCGGGCAGGACATGGAGAAGGCCAAGGAGGCCAAGGAGGCCGCCCAGGAGTAGTACGGGGCCCCCATGCTGGCTTGGGCCAGCATGGGGTGGTATAAGCTTCGCCCCCGGCCCGGGGCGGGGTGGTTTTACAAAAACCCCAGGGCGCGGGCCCGTTCCAGGGCCTCTATGCGGTTGCGGGCCCCCAGCTTCCCGTAGAGGCTTTCCAGGTAGTCCTTCACCGTGTCCGGGGAGAGGCCGAGGGCTCTCGCCATCTCCTTGCCGGAAAGCCCCTGGGCCAAGAGCCTGAGCACCGCTTCCTCCCGGGGGGTGAGGCGGGGGAGGTCCGGGGGGGTGAGGCGCTCCTCCCCGGCGAGCGCCCTTAGGAGGCGCCTCTTCAGCTCGGGGGCGGAGAGCTCCTTGGAGAAGTAGCGTCGGCCCCGGCCCTAAAGGCCTCCCGGAGGAGGGCTGGCTCCTGGTAGGTGGTGAGGAGGGCGATGACGCCCCCATACCCCGCCTCCCGGAGCTTCCTGGTGCAGGAGAGCCCGTCCAGTCCCGGCATGCGCAGGTCCAGGAGGACGGCCTCCGGCCTTAGGGAGAGGGCCTTTTCCAGGGCCTCTTCCCCGGTGGCCGCCTCGGCCACCACCGTGAGGCCTTCGGCCTCGAGGCCCGCCCGCAGGCCCAGGCGGAAGAGGGGGTGGTCGTCGGCAATGAGAAGCCGCATCCCTCCCAGGCTACTCCAGGGGCTATACTCAGGGCATGCCCCTGACCCTGAACGCCCTAGCCCAGCTCACGGGGTTGGCCTCGGAGCACGTCCTCCGGGAGGAGGTGGAGGAGACGGGAACCCCGCCCGAGGTGATCCTTTCCAAGATGGCCGAGCGGCTTGCGGTGATGCGGGACGCCGTCCGGCGGGGCCTGGCCTCCGATGCCCCCAGCGTGGCGGGCCTGGTGGGGAAGAACGCCAAGACCCTCTGGGAGGCTCCTGACCCCCTGCAAGACCCCCTCCTCAAGCGGGTCCAGGCCTACGCCATGGCGGTGAACGAGGAGAACGCCCGCATGGGCCGCATCGTGGCCGCCCCCACGGCGGGAAGCGCCGGCACCCTGCCTGGGGCCCTCCTAGGGGTGGCGGACCACCTGGGGATCCCCGAGGAGCGCCTTCTCATGCCCTTGGTCCTGGCCGCTGGGGTGGCCAAGATGATCAGCCGGGTGATCCACATCGCCGGGGCCAGCGGCGGCTGCCAG
>BBBL01000355.1 GCA_001311545.1 Thermus kawarayensis JCM 12314
CCATCCCACCCATGATCGTGGCCGGCATAGACCCCGGCATCACCCATCTGGGCCTTGGGGTGGTGGAGGTGGAGGGCAAAGGGGCCCTCAAGGCCCGGCTCCTCCACGGGGAGGTGGTGAAGACCTCCCACCGAGAGCCCGCCCAGGCAAGGGTGGGGCGGATCCACGCCCGGGTGCGGGAAGCTCTCCTCCGCTTCCGCCCCGAGGCCCTGGCGGTGGAGGAGCAGTACTTCTACCGGCAAAACGAGCTGGCCTACAAGGTGGGCTGGGCCCTGGGGGCGGTCCTGGTGGCGGCCTTTGAGGCGGGGGTAGCGGTCTACGCCTACGGCCCCATGCAGGTGAAGCAGGCCCTGGCGGGCCACGGCCATGCCGCCAAGGAGGAGGTGGCCCTTATGGTGCGGGGTATCCTGGGGCTTAGGGAGCCTCCAAGTCCAAGCCACCTGGCCGACGCCCTGGCCATCGCCCTCACCCACGCCTTCTACGCCCGGATGGGCGCAACCAAGCCCCTCTAAAGCCAGCCCCGGCGCACGGCGTAGCGGAGGAGATGGCTCCGGCCTTCCAGCCCCCCCTTGCCCATGCCCCGCTGGCGGTAGGTGCCCCTCTACCGGCACCGGAGGTAGGCCGGGAGCACCGCCTCCAGGGCACGGGCTCGGGCAGAAGGGCCCTCAAGGCCTCGGGGAAGGGGGCGGTGTTCCCCTCCTTGAGCATGAGGTACTGGTCCAGGGTGAGGGGGCTTATGGGCAAGGGGGAAAGGAGAGGGACGAGGCGGTCCATGAGCCAAAGGGGAATGGGGAGAAACGGCTTCCTCCGCCCCAGGACCTCCATCACCAGCTGGAGGAGCCTGCGGAAGGTGTACTCCTTAAGCCCCACCAGGTCAAAGGTCCCCTCGAGGCCCCGCTCCAAGGCCTCCACGAAAGCCCGCGCCACATCCCCCACGTACACGGGCCGGAAGGGAAAGCGCCCGTCCCTATGAGGGGAACGAAGGGGAGGGGGGCGCAGACCAGGCCCTTCAGGACCTTCCCGAAGAACTCGTCCCCGGGGCCGAAGATGAGGCTCGGGCGGAAGATGGCGTGGGAGAGGCCGCTTTGGCGCACCAGAGCCTCCCCTTCCGCCTTGGTCCGGTGGTAGCGGCTTGGGGCCTCGGGCCTCGCCCCCAGGGCGGACATGTGGAGGAGGCGGCCCACCCCGGCCTTTTCCATGGCTTCAGGAGATTCCTCACCCCTTCCACGTGCACCGCCCGGAAGGTCTGGTCCCGCTCGCGGATGATCCCGGCCAGGTAGATGGCGGCCTCCGCCCCCCTCAGGTCCGGCGCCTCCTTGGCGATATCCCCCTCCACCAGGACCGCCCCCGGGGGAAGCTCCCGGGGCCTCCGCGCCAGGACCAAGGGGGTGTGCCCCCTCTCCAGGAGGAGGCGCACCACCTCCCGGCCCACGAAGCCCGTTCCGCCAACGACAAAGACCCGCATCAGGCCGCTTCCAGGGCGCCTTCCGCCTCCCGCTCCAGGGCGGGAAGGTCCAGGAGGTAGACCCGGCGGTAGGCGGTGGCCAGGAGGCCCTCCCTCCTGAGGTCCGCGAGGAGCTTGGAGACCGACTCTCGGGTGGAGGCGGTGGCGTCGGCGATCTCCTCGTGGGAGACGGTGACGTAGATGCCCTGCCCGTCCCTGCCCGAGGCCGGGGTGTCCGCCAGGAAGAGGAGGTAGCGGGCGATGCGGGCGCGAAGCTCCCCCGTCTGCAGGTGGGCCTCGTAGGCGTGGAGGCGGCGCATCTGCCGGGCCAGGTTCCTCGCCACCTGGTGCAGGGCCTGGTGGTCCATGGCCCTGGGGTCCAGGCCCTGGACCAGGACCTCGGTCATGGTCTCGGCGGTGTAGCGGTAAGCCTTCCCCTCTAAGGCCTCCTCCCGAAGTAGTCCCCCGGCAGGACGTGGCGCAGGGTAAGGAGGCGTCCATCGGGGAGGAGCTCCACGATGCGCACCAGGCCTTCCTCCAGGCGGTAGAGGGTCTGGGCCCTCTCCCCCCTCAGGTAGACGGTTTCCTTGCGGCCGAACCTCTTCATGCGCCTCTCCTTTCTCCCAGGTCCCAGAGCTCGCGGCTTAGGGCCTCGAGGTCCTCGGCGTAGAAGGCGCCCAGGCGCCTGGCCTCCTCCGGGCTCGCCCCCCGGCCCCCCAGGTAGACCCGGGGAG
>BBBL01000356.1 GCA_001311545.1 Thermus kawarayensis JCM 12314
TGAAGCCCTTTTCCGCGTTCGGGTTGAAGAGGAAGGGAGGTCAGGGTTCCGGCTGTTGCGGTTGCTCCCCTCGCGGGAGCGGTTGGTGGTGGTTCTACGCGAAAGCGCCCTCGAGGGGCTTTTGCGCCTTCCCGAGGGCTCCTTCCGCAGGCTGGCCCATGGCGAGGCCAGCGTGGTGTCTATGGCCAGCCTGCTCCCCGAGGAGCGGCTGCAGCTGGAGACCCTGGGCTATGCTCGGACCTTCAGGCGGCCCAAGGGGGAGGTGGCGGCGGAGGTCTTCTTCCTCCAGGAGGAGATCCCCCTGGTTTGGGCGAGACTGGACCTGGACGGGGCGGG
The DNA here is from genome assembly GCA_001311545.1 of Thermus kawarayensis JCM 12314. The sequence continues at coordinate 337 of BBBL01000356.1, forward strand.
GGTGGTGCTGGAGGCCTTCTTGGAACCCGAGGAGGTGCTCTAAGGGCCCGGGGGCCTAGCGGCCCCACGGGAAGGGGCGTGGACCCACTCACCCAGGCGATCGACACGGTGGACCTGCCGGAGCTCGTGGCCCGGCTCTTCCCAGAGTCGGGGGGGGGCCAGGCCCGGCAGGCCCGGGCTTTACCGGGCGGTCTGGCGGGGGGACAGGAAGCCCTCCCTCTCCCTCTTCAAGGCCGGGGGAGTGTGGTTCTTCCGGGACCACGCCACCGGGGAGAGCGGCAACGCCTACCACCTGCTCCTGGCCGCGGGCTTCTCCAAGGAGGAGGCGGTGGCCATCCTTCTTGGGGAGAGGCCCCTCCCCGAGCTCCCGAAGCGGCTCCGGCGCGGGAAGGAGAAGCCCAAGCCCCCGGTGGACCTGGGGGCCGCCCTTTCCGAGGCCCAGGCCCGCCTCCGGGAGGCGAAGGAGCTTCCCGAGGTCCTGAGGGGGCGGGGCCTCACCCTAAAGGAAGCGCTCCTCCTCGGGATGGGGCTTTCCCCCGAGGGGGACCTCTACCTCCCCATCCACGACCCCGGGGGGAGGCTGGTGGCGGTGAAGGTGCGGCACCTGAGGCCCAGGGAGGGCCAGCGCTACCGCTACCTCACCCGGGGGTGCGGCACGCCGCCCTGGTACGGCCCGGGCTACGGGAAGCGGGCGGGGGTCCTGGTGGTGGAGGGGGAGCTCAACGCCGTGGCCCTCTACCTCGCCGTGGGGGACCTCCTGGACGTGGTGGGGGTGGCCGGGGTGAACGGCACCCTCCCCGAGCCGGACGGCAGGCCCACCTTCCTCCTCCTGGACGGGGACGAGGCCGGGAGGAAGGCGGCGGAGAGGTGGCAGGCGGAGCTTGGGGGCTACCTGCTCACCCCCCTCGAGGACGCCGACGCGTGCGAGGTGGCCGAGGCCAAGGGGCGGGAAGCCCTCAGGAAGGAGGTCCTGGCCCGGGTAGCCGAGGCTTTCCTGGAAAAAGGTGTAGCATGGAGTCCGTGAACGCTCACCTGGTCCCCTTCAAGGAAGGCCACCTCCTGGTCTCGGAGGCGGGCGTCTTCGCCCTGGCGGAAGAGGCGAAGAAGGCCGAGGCCCTGGGCCGGGAGGCCTACGCCCTCCTCGCCCTTCCCGTGGTGCCCCTGGTGGTGGGGAGCTACCGGCGGGGGTACCACGGGGGGGTCCTCCACGTGGCCTCCCTGGAGGAACACCTCCAGGCCCTTCCCCGCGTCCTCTCCCCGGCGGACGTGGACCGGATCGTCGCCTTCCTCAAGGGGGAAGGGGAGAGGCCGGAGGTGCGCCTCCTCGAGCCGGGGCGGCCCTCCTCTCCCCGCCCCCAGGAGGTGGCTCCTGGGGAGAGAACCCCGACAGGCCCTCCCTCGCCACCCCAGGACGGGGAGGCGCCTCCCGAGGTGGCCCCGCAAGGTAGCCCCGCCGACCGGGAGGGAAATCGGCCCGCCCCTCCCAGGGGGAGGGTCCTCACCCGGGAGCGGGAGCCCTTCCCCTTTCCTGAAGGGGAGAGGCGGCTTCCCCTGGTGTCCCTTCTCCTCCTCGCCGCCTCCCTTCCCCTCGTCCTCTACCCCGCCCTGGTGGGGGCCATTCCCGGGGCCCTGGCCCTCTTCCCCGCTCTCAACCTCCTCCTGGTGCAGGACCGCCTCCTGAAGCGCGGGGGGCTTGCCCGGGAGTACGTGGGCGCCTTCAAGGGGCTCCTCTTCGGCCTGGCCTGGTGGTCCTCCTGGGGGGAGCGGTCCACGGAGTCCTCCCCTCCCTGGCGGGGGGGCCTGGCGTGGGCCCTCCTCCCCGCCCTCTA
>BBBL01000357.1 GCA_001311545.1 Thermus kawarayensis JCM 12314
TTGGCCCCCTCCGCGCGGGCCGCCTTCAGGATGGCCCCGGAAAGCTCCCCACCTTGCCGCGGCCTGCGGCGGGGTTCACGATGACCCACTGCTCCACCCCCGTATTCTACGGTCATGGGCCTCCTCGCCCACTTCCTGAAGGGCCCCCACCGGAAGACCACCCTCCTCCTCACCCGGGCGGGCCCCGTGGAGAACCCCCACCACCTCCTCTACAGCCACCCGGGGCTTCCCCTGAGCGAGGAAGGGAGAAGGGCCCTCCTCGCCCTCCTCCCCCTCCTCAGGAGCTACCCCGTGGCCCACATCTACGCCGCCGACAGCCTGGCGGAGGCCGAGGCCGCGGCCCTTTTGGGAGAGCGGCTTTCCGTCCCCTTCTCCCTCCTCCCCGAGCTCCGGGAAAGGAGCTGGGGCCTCTGGGAGGGGAAGAGCTTCGCCGAGGTCCAGACCCGCTTCCCCGAGGCCGTGGCCGCCTGGACGGCGGACGAGGCGGGCTTCGCCCCACCCCAAGGGGAAAGCGTGGCGGAGGCCTGGAAGCGGGGCAAGCGGGCGGTGAAAGGCCTCCTTGCCAAGCACGCCGGCCAGGCCATCCTCCTGGTGGGCAACTGCACCCTGAACCGGGCCGCCCTAAGCCTCGCCCTCCCCCTCCCACCGGAAGAGGGCCTGAGGCTCGAGCAGGACTACGCCAGGCTTTCCCTGGTGGAGTTCTACGGGGTGGAGGGGGTGGTGAAGGCCCTCAACCTGGCCCCCTGCCCCTAGGGAGGGGGTAAACTAAGGGCATGATCCGGCCCGTGGCCAGAAAGGACCTGCCGGGGCTTCTAGAGCTCCTCCGCCACATGGACCAAAGCCCCGAGCGGGGGGTCCTGGCCCCGGAGGCCCGGGACCTCGAGGGCCTGGCCGAGGAGCTGGAGGACGGGCTGGTCCTCCTGGAGGGGGAGGCGGTGGTGGGGTACGTGGGCCTCTACCCCTTCTGGGACGGGGCGGCCCTGGAAGGCCCCTGGCCTACCGGAAGGAGGACCTCCCCCCCTCTTAAAGGCCGCCGAGGAGCGGGCCAAGGAGCTCGGCGTGGAAAGGCTCTATGCCTTCCCCCGGGAGGAGAACCACACCCTCCGGGAAGTCTTGGAGGGGGCCGGGTACGACCTCCTCCACCTCACCTACTTCTTCGTGAAAAACCCCGAGGGCCTGGACTACCCCCACCCCCGAGGGGGTGCGGATCCAGAGGGGCTTCCCGGGACCCGAGGTCTACCGGGAGCTGTACCGGGAGAGCGAGGAGGGCTGGGCCCTAAGGCTCAAGTGGACGGACGAGGAACTCCAGGAGCACTTCCAACACCCGGCGGTCCACCTCCTGGTGGCCTACCGGGGGGAAAAGCCCGTGGGGATGGCCGAGGTGGAGCTGGAGGGGAAGGAGGCCAACGTGGCCTACATCGGGGTCATCCCCGAGGCCCGGGGCCAGGGCATCGGCCGCGCCCTCCTCTCCGAGGCCGCCAGGCTCGCCAAGAGGAGGGGGGCGACCCTCTTCCGGGTGCGGGCCCACGACCACGAGAAGGGGGCCTTGGAACTTTACCGCAACCTGGGCTTTAGCCTCGAGGAGGCCGTGGCCACCTACGCCAAGGAGCTCAGGGCCAGGCGGTAGGTCCCGGCGTGGGCCTCCACGGTAAGCCCAGGGTCCCGGTTGTACCCCCCGCCCATGACCACCACCAGGGGAACGCCCAAGGCCTTCACGAAGCGGAAGACCCGCTCGTCCCGCCGCCTCACCCCCTCCAGGCTTAGGGCGAGCCTGCCGAAGCGGTCCCCCTTCAGGACGTCCACCCCGGCGTTGTAGAAGACGAGGTGGGGCCGGAAACCCTGGGCCTTTTCCAGGGCTTCCTCCAGGGCCAGAGGTAGGCCTCGTCCCCCACCCCATCGGGGAGGCCCACGTCCAGGTCGCCCCGTTCCTTCTTCAGGGGGTAGTTCCGCTCCCCGTGGAGGGAGAGGGTGAAGACGGAAGGGTCTTCCTGGAAGAAGACCGCCGTGCCGTTCCCCTGGTGGGCGTCCAGGTCCACCACCAAAACCCGGCCCCGAAACCCCTCCCGCACGCGGAGCCAGCGGACGGCCACGGCCACGTCGTTGAAGAGGCTATACCCCTCGGCCCGGTCAGGGAAGGCGTGGTGGGTGCCCCGGCGAGGTTGA
>BBBL01000358.1 GCA_001311545.1 Thermus kawarayensis JCM 12314
CGCCAACGCCTCCACCGCCGCCGCCCCTAAGCGGCTCGCCAGGATGCGGTCCTTGGCCGTGGGGCTTCCCCCCCGGTGGATGTGCCCCAAGACCGTGACCCGGGCCTCCACCCGGACGTGCTCCTGGATGGCGGCGAGAAGCCCCGCCGCCCCTCCGGGGTAGGCCCCTTCCGCCACCACCACGATGGAGCTGGTCTTCCCCCGCCTTTGGGACTCCAAAAGCCCCTCGGCGATGGCCTTGGGGTCCACGGGCGCCTCGGGAACGGCGATAACCTCCGCCCCGCCCGCCAGGCCCACGTCCAAAGCGATAAAGCCCGCATGCCGCCCCATGACCTCTATGAAGAAGACCCGCTCGTGGCTCGCCGCCGTGTCCCGGATGCGGTCAATGGCCTCCAGGGCGGTGTTCACCGCCGTGTCAAAGCCGATGGTGTAGTCGGTGCCGAAGAGGTCGTTGTCAATGGTGCCGGGAACCCCCACCACCGGGATCCGGAACTCCTCTATGAGGCGCATGGCCCCGCGGAAGGTGCCGTCGCCGCCGATGGCCACCAGCCCCTCAATACCCGCCGCCTCCAGCTTGGCGAAGGCCTTGGCCCGGCCCTCCTCCGTGAGGAACTCCTGGCTTCGGGCGGTGAGGAGGATGGTCCCTCCCCGTTGGAGGATGTTGGCCACGTCCCGCACCCCCAAAGGAAGCATCTCCCCCTGGATCATGCCCGCGTAGCCCCGGCGGATGCCGATGACCTCTACCCCCAGGGCGTAGGCCTGGCGCACCACCGCCCGGATGGCGGCGTTCATGCCCGGGGCGTCCCCCCCGCTGGTAAATACCCCGATTCGCTTCATGGCTCCTCCATGCTGAGGCGGTAGGCCTCGTTCCGGGGCAGTCCGGCGGCCATCAGGGCCCGGAAGAGGGCCTTTCCGGAAAGCCCCTGGGCGCGAAGCTCCCCACGAGCTCCTCCCCTACCGGAGGAGGGGCCTCCTTGGTCCCAGGACCAGGACGAACTCCCCCTTGGGCGCAAGAAAGCGCTCCAGGGCCTCCCGCAAACTGCCCCGAAAGACCTCCTCGTGGACCTTGCTGATCTCCCGGGCCACGGCCACGGGGTGCCCGGGGCCGTACACCGCCAAGAGGTCCTCCAGGGTCTTCCTCAGGCGGTGGGGGCTCTCGTAGAGCACGGCGGTCCTCCCTTCCCGGGCCAAGGCCAGGATCCGCTCCTTTCGCTCCTTCCCCCCTTGGGCAGGAACCCCTCAAAGGTGAAGCGGTGGGTGGGCAGGCCTGAAGCCACCAGGGCGGGGATGAGGGCGGTGGGTCCGGGAAGCGCTTCCACGTGCCAGCCCCATTCTAAGGCCTGGCGCACCAGCTCGGCCCCGGGGTCGGAGATTCCCGGGGTACCGGCGTCCGTGGCGTAGGCCACGTAGCGGAAAGGGGAGAGGAGCTCCCGGGCGCGGCCCACCGTGTGCTGGTCCAGGCGCAGGGTGGGGGTGGGGATGCCGTAATGCCGGAGGAGGAGGCCCGTGCGCCGGGTATCCTCGCAGGCCACCACCTCCGCCTCCCTCAAGACCCGGAGGGCCCTTAAGGTGATGTCCTCCAGGTTGCCGATGGGGGTGGGCACCAAGACCAGGCGCACGCTAGAGGAGGGGCTTGAGCATCCTCAAGGCCTGGCGGAAGGGGAACTCGTAGAGGGAGCCGGAGGGAAGGGTGAACTCTAAAAGGTCCGGGGCCCGGGGAAGAGGAGGCGCCGCAGGGCCACGGGGCCGCCCTCGCTTTCCAGGTGCACGGCGAGGTAGTCGGGCTCCAGGTTGGGCTCGTCCTCGGCCTCCTTAGGGGGTTCCTCCCCCACCCCCTCCTCCAGGCGCCTCAGGGCCTCCAGGAGGTCCGCCCTGGGCAGGCGCACCTCCTCTTCCAGGGCGCCCTCGGAGAAGCGGAGAACCACCTCCTCCCCTTCGGGGAAGGCCTCGAGGCCCCACAAGGGCTCTTCCCCCTCGGGCACCTCCACCACCTCCAGGGAGCCGTCGGAGAGGAGGCGGAGCACCGCCCCGCAGGCCTCGCAGTCCAAAAGGTCCCCGGCCTCGTACCCCTCCAGGTCCAAGGCCTCTCCGCAGACCGGGCAAACCATAAGCCACCCCCTAAGGGGATTCTACCCCCACCCTCCCCCCAAGGCCCCTAGC
>BBBL01000359.1 GCA_001311545.1 Thermus kawarayensis JCM 12314
CCACGGGGGGGTACAGGCCGGAGGGCCCGGCCTCCGGGTAGAGGAGGAAGACCTCCTCCCCCGGGTGGCCATCTCCTCCAAGAAGAGGGGGTCCAGGCTCAGGCGCCGGGGAAGCTTCTCCAAGAGCCCCCGCTCCCGGAGCTCCTCCAGGAGGAAGTAGTCCTCCCCCTCCCCCAGGGTGTACCGCCCCGCCACCCAGTCCAGCACGTAGGCCCTCCTGGCCCGCACCCCGTGGCCCGCAAGGGGGAAGGACGGGAACGCCCCTTCCCCCTCCGGGGGCAGGGCCTCGTCCAGGAGGAGGCTCCGCCACCAGGAGAGGGGGTTTCCCCCGTCCACCCGGAGGGCCAGGCGGAGCCGGGAAAGGAAGGGCTCCTTGGCGGAAACCCCCACCCTTTCCAAGGCCTCCTCCGCCCAGGCCAAGGGGTCCGGCCCCGGGGTGCGCAGGGCCCGGAAGGCCTCCCACTCCGGCAGGAGGCCTTCCCTCTCGGCCAAGGCCTCGAGGGCCTCCTCCCCCGCCAACCCCAGGCGCAAGGCCCGCCGCCCCAGGGCGGCAAACCCCAGGGCCAGGAGGTCCCGCCCCGTGGGAAAGGGGCTCAGGAGGGCCAGGACCCTCTCCCCCTCCTCGGTCTCCGCCAGGGCCCGCTCCCGGCCGTCCTCCAGGGGGAGGCCGTACTCCTCCTTGAGGAGAAGGAGCCCCCCGATGCGCTCCTCCGGGGCCACCACCAGCACCTCCTCCGGGGCCAGGCCCTCCCCTCCCTGTTCCCGGGGGGCCAGGGCCCGCTTCAGGGCCTAAGGAGGTGGCGGGCCTCCTCCACGGGGTTGGCCAGGCGCCACACCTCCTTGCGCACCGGCCTGGGGGGAGGGTCTCCCAGGGGTCTAGGCCCTGGGGCAGGACCTCGAGGGTAAGGAGCACGGGCACCTCCCGGGCCAGGCGCCGGAGAAAGGCCAGGTCCAAAGGCCCCACCTCCCGGAAGCCGTCCACCACCACCAGGCGGGGCCTCGGGAAAAGGCGGAGGGGAACCTTCAGGGCCAGGCGGCGGAAGTCGTCGTAGTCCAGGCTTCCCCACTTCAGGCGCTCATACGCCAGGTAGACCCGCCTCAGCTCCCCGCCTCCCCCTCCTTGGGCAGGGCGAAGGGGGAGAGGCCGAAACGCTTGAGCTCGGCGATGGCCCGGGCGAAAAGCCGGGCCTCCCCGGGGGCCACCCCGGGCCCGTATAGGCCCGCAAGGCCTCGGCCACCAGGGCCACCCGCCCCGCCCCCGGCAGGCAGGGGTCCAAGGCGCCCCGCCTCGGCCAGCACCCGGTAGTAAAGGGCCTGGAGGGAAAGGTACTCCAGGCCCAAAAAGGCCCCCTCTCTGCCGAAGCGCTCCAGAACGTAAAAGCGCTGGTGGGGCAGGCCCACCCACCACACCCCGCCCCCGCTCCCGGAGCCTCCAGGGCGTGGACCAGGGCCAGCCGGGTCTTCCCCGAGGCCGGGGGACCCCATAGGGATAGAGCCCGGGTTCATATGAGGGGCATTGTACCCCGGGCGGGCCCCTCAAGGGGCCTGGGGTAGGGGCAGGGGATGGAGGTCCTCCCCCAGGCGCAACACCCCCACCACCCGCCCCCGGTGGAGGACGAAGCAACGGTACTCCCCCGAAAGCGCCACCACCCGCCGGGCCAGGGAGAGCTCCTTCAGGAAGGGAAGGGACCGCTTGGGAAGCGCCTGCCCCGGGGAGGGCCCAGGTGGGGGTAGGGCCTCTCCCCCTCCAGGGCCAAGAGGAGAAGGGGGGTTTCCCGCCCCAGGAGGACCAGGGTGGCCCTCCCCTCCCGGTAGAGGGCCAGGACCTCGAGGCCCCGCACCACCTCACCGCAGCGGAGGAGCACGGCCTCCCCCGGAAAAGGCCTGGGCTCCTCCTCCCCCAGGGCCATCCCCAGGAGGACGAGGAGGAGCATAGGCCAGCGCATAGGCTTTTTGGAGCCCCCATCCCGGCTGCGCCGGATGGGGTGGCGTCAGAAGCCCCGCTCCGCCGAGATCAGGGCCAAGCGCCTGGGCCAGCATCCAGGCCCGGCCGGCTCCTTCTCCAGCCGGTTCTTGGCCTCGGCCACCAGGTCCTTGGCCAAGGGTCCTGGCCCCGGTAGTAGGCGAGCTCCTTCTCCGCCCGCTGGGAAGCGG
>BBBL01000360.1 GCA_001311545.1 Thermus kawarayensis JCM 12314
GCCTGCCCACCGCCCCCCACCACGTGCTGCCCCACGCCCGGGAAATCCGGGCCGCCGCTTCCGCCCTGCGCCTTCCTACGGGGTGCTGGCGGCCATCGTGGACAACGAGCAGTACGGAGGGGATAAGGCCTTGGGCCTCTCCCGGGGGGTGCGGGAGGTGGCGGACACCCTGGCCGAAGGGCTGGCCGATACCCAAGGGCAGGCCCCCCTAAGCCGCACCCTGGGCCTGGCCCAGATGAGCTGGGAGGACGCCCTCAAGCAGAAGGCCCGCCTTCTCCGCTTCGGCGCCTGGGACCCCTTAAGGCCCTTTCCCCACACGGAGGCCGAAGCCCGGGAGGCCCTCAAGGACCCCTACCTCAACCTCCTCTTCACCGCAAGCCGCCTGCGCGGCTACTTCAACGCCCTCCTCTCCCTCCCCCCGGAGGACACCCGCCCCCTGGAAGACCCCTGGCTGTACTACCTGGGCCCCGCCTGGCACAACTACCCCCTCAGGCCCAGAACCTGGAAACCTGGGAGGACAGCTTCCACGGCTTCTTCAAGGGCCTCCTCTACCAAGTGGTCCTGGAAGGGCGCTGGACCCTCCAGGACCACCGCCTCCTTCCCCTTAGGGCCTGGGGCCCAGGGCTCCCCGAGCCCCGCCCCTCCCCCACTCCCGGGCTTACTCCCTAAGGCCGCTCCATCCAGGGGAGGGGCTCCCCCGGGGGCAGGACCGGCCAACGCCCCTCCCGCACGTGGCGGAAGATGGCCTGAAGGGCCCTTTCCGCCTCCTCCACCCAGGTCTTCGGGTAAAGGGCCCGCTTGGCCCAAAACTCCTCCCGGTCAAAGACCTGGCAGGTGTGGTCGGCGCGGCACCGCACGTCCAGCTCCAGGTCGTACTGGCGAAAGCCCTCCCCCGTCCACTCCGCCGGGGTCTGCACGTTCCAGTAGTACTCCAAGACCCGCCCTTCCCGCACATCGGGCCCCCCGGAGTACCAGGCCCCGGGGAAGAAGGCCACGTAGGCGTCGTGGTCCAGGACCACGGCCTTCCCCTTGGCCACATGGTGAAAGACCCCACCCTGGGGGAGAAGGGTGAGGACCCCTTCGGGCCGCACCTCCACCACCTGGGCCTCCCAAAAGTAGTGGAGCCGATCCCCGGGGAACTTGTAGAACTCCACCCGTACCCGCTCCCCGGGGGCCACGGGGAAGCTCACCGCTTGGTGCTAATCCCGAGAAGCCGGTAAAGGGCGCAGAAGCCGGTGATGGCGGTGAAAAGCAAGACCACCGCCACGATGCCCAGGATCCAGTTCCAGGGGGAAGCGGACTGGAAGGCGAAGTAGAAGAGGACCAGGGCCAGGACAAAGCGGATCACCCGATCGGGGGTGCTTTCGTTCACCGTCATGGTTCACCTCCTAACCGATAGTATACCCGCAAGCCCCTGTGCTACAATGAGCCTTCGGCGTGGGCCGTTAGCTCAATCGGTGAGAGCGGCCGGCTCATAACCGGTTGGTTGCAGGTTCAAGTCCTGCACGGCCCACCAGAGGCCCCCTTGCCGGGGGCTTTGCCTTTCCGCACACTTAGGGCATGGAGCCTTTGGAAGCCTTCGGGCTTCTGGACCTGAGGGTGGGCCGGGTGCTCCGGGCCGAGCCCCACGAGAAGGCCCGGAAGCCCAGCTACAAGCTCTGGATAGACCTGGGCCCCCTGGGGGTGAGGAGGAGCTCGGCCCAGATCACCGAGCTCTACCGCCCGGAGGACCTCGAGGGCCGCCTGGTGGTCTGCGCCGTGAACCTGGGAACCCGGGTCATCGGGGGGTTTCCCTCGGAGGTGCTGGTCCTGGGGGTGGCGGACGAGGCGGGGCGGGTGGTCCTCCTCGCCCCCGACCGGGAGGTGCCCCTGGGGGGGAAGGTCTTCTAATACCACCCCATGCTGGCCCAAGCCAGCATGGGGGCCCCTAGCAGGCTTCCCCGAGCCGGTAGGGCAAAGGGCCCCGAAAAGACCCTTCCTGGGCCTTTAGGTAGGGGCTTACAGGCCGCAGAACCAAGGCGCGGGCACTCAACGGGTGCGGGTCACCTTGGCGAGGTGCCGGGGCCGGTCCGGGTCCAGGCCCCGGGCCCGGGCCAGGGCCTCGGCCAAGGGATAAAGGCCCTGGGCCAGGAGGAGGGGGG
>BBBL01000361.1 GCA_001311545.1 Thermus kawarayensis JCM 12314
CACCAGGCGGCGGAGGAGCTTCCCATGCCCCGGGCCAGGGGGATGGGGTTGAAGGCCCGCACCCGCAAGGGGAGGGGTTCCAGCCCCAGGGCCCGCATCCCGGCCCGGTACCCCTCGTGGATCAGGTTGTCCGTACCCTCCACGCGGCCCTCTCCTTGGTAAAGAAAGGTGTCCTCCAGGGCGGGGGCGGCCTCCACCTCCAGGTAGAGGTCCAGGGCCACGCCCAAGGCGTCAAAGCCCGAGCCCAGGTTGGCCAGGGTGGCCGGGACATAGAGGGGGGGAAAAGGTTCCATAGGCCCTATACCGCCCCCAGCATACCAGGACTTTCCCTGTGGTCTTGACAAGAAGAAGAAGAAGAGGCCCTATTTTAGGAGCGGAGGTGATAGAATGAAGCTGGCCACGCTGGGAGGGCTTGTGTTTATGGTCTTGGGTTTGCCATTGGCCATGGCTCAGGCCATGCCCTTCTCTCAAGAAGGGCCTTCTTGCCCATTGCCGTGGGATGAGATGGTGAAACCTCTGGAGAACCAGTGCTTGGACCCCGGCAATGGTGGCTCAGCGGTGTGCGGGAGCTACAATTGCTTTACGAAATGCGAAACCGTGACAGTTCAGGACTGTACCTTGAAATGGGCTTGCATAGCGGGCGAGGTAGTTTGTGTAAGGTATGGTGCAGTAGCACCTTATCCGTGTATGGCCACAATATTTGTCTGCAATGCTTTTGGCTGGGTAAACGAGTGTTTTGAGAGGCAGGAGGAGAGATGCCAAACTTACTGCGTACGCTAGCCAATAGTTTTGCAAGGTTGGCTCGCAGGGCTGCAGAAATCGTTTGGTATACTGGATTTCCCATCAGCTTCTTCAATCTTCTACGTGAGGTCCTCCATCATTGGAGGGCCGGAACATTTTCCGGGGAGGACGCTTTGGTTACCCTTGCATTGGTTATAATGGTGTGGAGCGCATTCCGATTTGTGGGCACCCCACTTGGTGGATCTCTCTTAGCTATCGCTTACATCGCCTATTCCTTGGAAGGCAGGTAATGGGTTTGCGCAGTCTTCGCTGCGACATGCCTTTGTGTGCTACCTCATAGCTCCACCCCGGCCATCCTGAGAAGCACCCGGCTACGGGTCAGCCGTTAGGCTACCTTGCTGAGGTTGTGAACGAGCAGGATGAGATTCACCCGGGCCACCAGACCCCAGTAGGACCGCGCTACAAGATGTTTCCCTAACGGGAAAGCAGCTATCCGATGAAGCCCCAAAGACCGCACCATCACGCTGAAGCGGGTCTCAATCCAGTTCCGTACCCTCCCCAACAAGGTACGCTGGCGCGTGACCCATCCTTTCCATCCCGTCTCCACCACCTTCCCTCCCCTGACCCGATAGGGCGGCGTCTTGACCCCCTGGACCCAGCGAAAGCCCCGGTCTCCCAAGACCGCGGGCAATCCCTCCACCAGCTCCTTTCCCCAGGTCTCCCGGGCGTTGCCGGGGAGGATGGTCCAACGAAAAAAAGAGGCCGTGCTCGTTCATCACCGGCATGAGGACGTAGCTGCAAAAGCCCCCAGGGGTCCCACCCCCACGGCAGCCTCGGGAAGAGAGAGGCCGTGAATCCGGTGGCCGTGGGCCAGGGGGATGGGCTTGAGGTCCACCACCTGCAGGAGGCCTTTTCCCCCGGAAAGCCTTATGGCGAGGTGGGCCAGCAGTTTCTGAGCCTTTTGAAGGACCCGGTAGAAGCGGGATAGGTGGGGCAGGGAGGGGAAGTAGGCCTTGAGGGTGGTCTTAGCGGCCAAGTAGCCTTTGGCAAGATCCTGGCCTTGAAACAGGAGAGTCACGGCCGAAGGCCGTATCTTGCAGATAGCGAGGGTCAGGAGCTCGGCCAGGGTGGCCTTCTGGTGCTTTTGCTTTGGGGGGAGCTTGAGGCCCTGGGCCTCCAGGGCTTTCAGTTCATCGGCGAGGTACGGGCTACGCCCGTGACCTACCCAGATGTAGGTAGCCACGAGAGTCAGCTCCGAAGGAGCTACCTTGCGGGTTTCCGCGTCAAGATGGTAAGTCAGCCGAAGGCTATGTTCTGGGGGTGCTCACGATCTTGCCTCATGGCACCCCCTCTTTTTCACACCTCGGGGGTCCAGGTCAAGTAGCACACGAAGGCATAT
>BBBL01000362.1 GCA_001311545.1 Thermus kawarayensis JCM 12314
GGGTTTTACGACAGCCTCTAAGTACCCCGCTCTGGCTTTCGCCAGAGCGGGGGCCCCAAAAGGGCTTTCCCGGGCCTTCGCGTGGCAGAACCAAGGCGTGGGCGCTTAGGCTTCCCTGGCCTTGGGGGCGGGGAGGCCCCCGGTGAGGAGGGTGTAGCCTGCGGCCAGGGCCACCATGGCCCCCGCCAGGAGGAAGACCCTGGGGCCCCGAGGACCCCTTCCAGGGCCCCGCCCAGCATGGTGCCGATGAGAACGGCGGCGTTCATCACGGCGCTGAAGGCGGCGAAGATCCGCCCCCGCATCTCCTGGGGGGTGTTGAGCTGGAGGATGGAGCGGGCGGGCACGATGAAGGCCATGTTGAGGAAGCCGCTTACGAAGAAGGCGGCCAGCGTCCAGGCGAACACCGGAAAAAGCCCCACCGAGGCCTCAAAAACCCCGAAGAGGAGGAGGGCGAGGAGGAAGAGGCGCTCCCTGGGAATCCGCCTCAGGAGGTGGGGGAGGCTCACTCCCCCCAGGATGGCCCCCAGGGCCATGGCCGCCTCCATGAAACCGAACCCCGCCGACCCCACCCCGAGCCACTTGAGGGCCAGGACCACGCCCAAGGCCGTCTCCACCGAGCCGAAGGCCGCGGCGGCGAAGAGGGTGCCCACCGCACGCCGGATGGTGGGGTGGTGGAGGAGGTGGCCCAGGCCCTCCTTCACCCGCTCCAGGTACCCCGCCTTGGGGAGCCTTTGGGGCCTTAAGGAGGGGAGGCCCTGGAGGAGGAGGCCCGAGGCCAGGTAGGTGAGGGCGTCCAGGTAGAAGGCGAAGGCGGGGCCCACCGCCGCCACCAGGATCCCCGCCGCCCCCACGAAGAGCACTTCCGAGAGGCGGTCGGCCAGGAGGATGAGGCTGTTGGCCTCGTCCACCTCTTCCTCGGGCACCAGGTCGGGGACCACGGCGTTCTGGATGGGGTCGTGGAGGTCCCGAAGAAGCTCTATGAGGAAGACCAGGAGGAGGAGCGCGGGCAGGCTCTTGGCCCCGAGGAGGGGGATGAGGGCCACCAGGGGGGCCCTAAGGAGGTCGGACCAGACGAGAAGCCGCTTGCGGTCCTGGGTGTCGGCCCAGGCGGAGAGGAGGGGGGAGAAGACCACGGTGCCCAGAAGTTGCACCCCCAGGACCAAGGAGACCCAAAGGGCCTTCTCCGTGAGGAGGTAGACCAACACCAAAAGGGCCACCCGGTGGACCTTGCTCCCCGCCTGGGACACCAGGTAGGAAAGGATAAGCCGAGCGAAGGCTTGGTGTCTTAGGACCTTCATAAAATCCCCCTTGTGGGGGATTTTACCCAAAAGGTTTCCAACGTCAAGGGTTTTCCATCACCAGGTAGGCCACCCTGCGCCCCTCCCGGGCCAGCACCACGGTTCCCTCGGGCAGGCGGTAGAGGAGGAGGTCCTTGAGGCGCCGGGGCACCTCCCCCGCCTGGCCCACGTAGCCACGTCCTCCCTGAGGCGGAGGGAAAGGACGCTGTGGCCCACCTTGAGGGCCTGGGGCTCAGGGGAGAGGGAGAGGAGGTGGACCTCGGCCCCCAGGGTCTCCCGGGTGGGGGGGCGGCGGCCCAGGTACTCCCGGAGGCCTCGGCCAGGGCCCGGGCCTCCCCCTCCAGGTTCAGGGCCCGGCCCACCTCCAGAAGGAAGGGAAGGGGGTCGGCGGGCCCCAGGCGCCTTAAGGTGAGCTCCAGGCCCTTGCGGGCGAAGTCCAGGAGGGCCTCTTCCGGGGCCTGGCGGTACTTTTCCGCCAGGGCGGGGCCGAAGGCCTCGGGCTGAAACTCCCCCTTGAGCCTGGCGGAGAGGGCCCGGAGGAGGCGGAGGTGGGCGTAGTCCTTCTCCGGGGAGAGGAGGCGGGCCAGCACCCTGCCCTCCGAAAGGAGCTCGTAGAGCCGGGGGGCGCTCCGGGCCTCGAGGCGGAGGTGAAGGAGGGGACCCTCCCGCACCGCCCAGACCTCCAGGTCCTCCCAGGGGAGGACCAGGGTTTCCTCCAGGGGGTGGTCCTCCCCGGCCAGGCCCAGGTGCCACACGCCTTCCGCCTGGCTCAGGGTGAGGGAAAGGGGCCCGAGCTGGACCCGTCCGGGCCTTAGGGGCAGGGTGGCC
>BBBL01000363.1 GCA_001311545.1 Thermus kawarayensis JCM 12314
GGGGGGTACTGCCACCTGGGGCTTGACCCCGAGGAGGCCGCCCACGCCCTGGCCCAGGCCGGGGTGGAGGCGGGGCTTTCCTGGGGGGAGGCCCTGAGGACGGCCAGGGACGGGGTGAGGTACGGGACGCTGGCCCCCCTCTCCCTTGAGCCCTCTGCCCCTCTCCCCCTCGCACCTACCGGGCCCGCGTCTACGCCCGGATGAGGAGGTGGGCATGACCTTCCAGGACCTCCTCAAGCGGGTGGAAGGGGCCAAGGCGGAAAACCTCCCCGCCCTCCTCCCCGAGCTTTTCAAGGCCGTCTACGAGGGGGGGCTTTTGGACACCGAGCTGGAAGCCCTCTTCCTGACCCTCAAGAAGAAGACCGGGGTGAGCGTAGCCGCCCTCCGGAAGGACTGGGCCCGCTACCGGGCCACGCGGGACGCTCAGGCCCGGGAGGAGGAAGCGCCCCCATCACCCCCGAGGCCCGGGAGGCCGCCCGGGAGCTTTCCGAGGACCCTGCCCTCCTCCACCGGGCCATAAAGACCATCGGGACGCTTGGGTGGTGGGGGAAGAGGAGAACCGGGGGCTTCTCTACCTGGCCCTCCTCTCCGGCAGGACGGAAGCGCCCATCAGCATCCTGGTCAAGGGACGCTCCTCCTCGGGGAAGTCCTTCCTGGTGAAGCAGACCCTGGCCTCATCCCTCCCAGGGGCTACTACGAACTCTCCAGCATGAGCGCCAAGGCCCTGGTGTACGCCGACCTTGACTTCCAGCACCGCCACCTGGTGCTCTACGAGGAAGACGGGCTGAACTCGGAGGAAGCCCTTTACCTGGTGCGCACCCTCCTTTCCGAAGGGCAAATCCGTTACCTCACCGTGGAGAAGTCCCCCCAGGGGCGCATGGTGGCCAGGGAAATCGTCCGCCCCGGCCCCACCGCGCTCGTCACCACGCTCACCCGGGGGCTCACCAAGGAGGACAACGAAACCCGAACCTTCTCCCTCTACATGGACGACACCAAGGGCCACACCCTCCGGGTGGTGCAGGCCCTGGCGGAACGGGAGGCCCTGGGGGCGCGGCCCGAGGTGGACCCCGCCCCCTGGCACGCCCTCTACGAGCTTCTTCCCCAGAGGGAGGTGGCGGTCCCCTTTGCCCCGGCCATCGCCCGGCTCCTGGAGGCCCAGGACCTCCCCGAGGACCTGACCCGGCTCCGGAGGGACTTTGGCCGCTTCCTGACCCTGGTCAAGGTGGTGGCCCTCCTCCACCACGCCCGGAGGGAGGAGCGGGGGGAGCGCCTGATGGCCACCCTGGAGGACTACGCCCTGGCCTACCACCTGGCCGCACGCCCCCTGGCCCGGAGCGTCCACACCGTGAGCCCCCAGGCCCTGGCCCTGGCCGTGGCCGTGCGGGAGGTGCACGAGGCCAAGGTGGAGGAGCTTCAGGGGAAGGTCCCCGAGGAAAGCGTGGCCGTCTTCGTGAAGGACCTGGCCCGCCATCTCCGTTGGGCCAAGCGCACGGTGCAGAAGTGGGTAGACCAGGCCGAGGCCGCCGGGCTGGTGGACGTGCAGAGGGACGGGAACCGCCTGGCCATCCGGCCCGTGGAGGGCGCGCCCCTGGAGGAGGCCGCCTTCCGGCTCCTCCCCGAGCCCGAGCGGCTGGCCCGGGAACTCGGGGAAGGGGGTAGCTACGTGCACCCCCTCACCGGGGAAACGTGCGTGCTCTATCTCCCCAAAACCGCGTGCGCGTTCTCCTCAAAAACCGGGGAGAACGCCGCCCTGGACGAGGAAAACCAACGCGCACGCCATGCGCACGACCGCGCACGCCCCTCGGAGGAACGCCCTTCTGGAGAGGAAAAACCCCGTGCGCATTCGGAAGTGGCTTCCCCATCGCAAAACCCGGAGGAACGCGCACGCTCCGAGCTGGAGGCCATAGCCAAGAAGGCGGGGTGGCGCCTCTTCAAGGTAGTCCCCAACCGCCCCCCCACCCTGGAGGGTGCGGGGACGAGGTGGAGGTGGAGCTGTGAACCCCTGGCGTAAGCTCATCACCCTGGCCCCGGCCCTGGCCGCCAAGGTGCGGGCCATGCGCCCCCCCAAGCTCCGGGTGGTGGCCGATGGCCGGGTGCTCTACTGGGCCCTGGCCGTGCCGGAGGAG
>BBBL01000364.1 GCA_001311545.1 Thermus kawarayensis JCM 12314
CGGTGGCGGCGGCGGCGGCCCACGCCACCTTGGACCTCCTGGAAGGAGGCCTCATGGAAAACGCCGCCCAGGTAGGGGATTTCCTCCTTAAGGAGCTCCGGGCCCTGCAGGCCCGCTTCCCCTTCCTGGGGGACGTGCGGGGCCGGGGGCTTATGATCGGCCTGGACTTCGGCAGCGCCAAGGAGGAGCGGCCGACCTCCGGGACAAGGCCCAGCGGCTCGCCTTTGAGAAAGGCCTCCTCACCCTGGCCGCGGGGCCCTCCGCCCTGCGCCTGGCCCCGCCCCTCATCCTCTCCCGGGAGGAGGCGGCCATGGGGCTGGAGATCCTGGAGGAGGTCTTCCGGAGCCTGTGAGATTCAGGAAGCCCTACTTGGGCTCCCCCGGCCAGTCCCCCACCACCCCGGGAACGGCCCACTCCATGGTGAGAAGCTCCTCCAGGCTGGCCTTCCTCCGGCGGGG
The DNA here is from genome assembly GCA_001311545.1 of Thermus kawarayensis JCM 12314. The sequence goes on from BBBL01000364.1 coordinate 459, forward strand.
ATCCGCACCACCCCCTTGCGGTCCCGGATGGGCCCGGTGAAGGGGTCAAAGGTGGGCTTGGGGCTGGACATGTCCTTCAGGAGGGCTATGATGCGGTCGTAGACCGCCACCTTTTTGCCGCCCACGCTCATCTGGGCCTTCTGCAAGAGGGGCACGTGCTTGGGGTTGATGGGCACCCCGTAGTCCGCCCCCATCTCCACCGCCCCCTCCTTTAGGAGCCAGAAGTAGTCCACGTTCTGCAGGTTCTTCGGGGTGTAGACCCCTTCCTTCACCTTCTTGAGGAAGTCTATGTAGATGACCTCCCAGTGGACGATCTGCCCCGAGACCACGTGGTCGGGGGCGAACTTGAGCATGGGGGTGTAGTGGCCGAAGGAGTAGGCCCCCTTCCTGGCCGCCGTCTGGATCACCGTGGGGGTGTCCTCGGTGAAGGCGAAGACATCGGCCCCTTGGGAAAGCAAGGCCTCCGTGGCCTCCCGGGCCTTGGCCGGGTCGTACCAGGCGTTGATCCAGCGCACCAGGACCTGGGCCTTGGGATTCACCGCCCGCACCCCCAGGGCGAAGGCGTTGATGTGCCGCTTCACCTCGGGGATGGGGAAGGCTGCCACGTACCCCACCTTGCCCGTCTTGGTTAGGGCCCCGGCGGCGAGGCCGTTCAAGTAGTAGACCTGGTAGAAGTCCGCCATGTAGGTGGCCACGTTGGGGGCCCGCTTGATCCCGGTGGCGTGGGCGAAGAGGACCTCGGGGTACTTCTTGGCGGCCTCGAGGACCGCCTCCCCGTACCCGAAGCTGGTGGCGAAGATCGCCTGGCAGCCCTCCCGCACGAAGCGGTCTATCACCGGCAGGGCCTGGGCCTCGGGAACGCTTTCCACGTAGCGGGTCTCCAGCCAGGGAAGGGCGGCCTCCGCCTTCTTGCGACCCACGTCGTGGGCGTAGGTCCAGCCCGCATCCCCCACGGGCCCCACATAGATGAAGCAGGCCTTGGGCTTGTCCCCCTGGGCCAGCCCTAGGCCCAGGACCAGAAGAAGCGCCAAGAGTCTCCGCATCCTCCTCACCTCCCCCGTTCAAAGGGCACCCCCAGGGCCTTGGGGGCCCGGGTGCGCCCCGAGAGGGCCAGGACCAGGATAACCAAGAGGTAGGGCATGGCGGCAAAGGCCTCGCTCGGTATAGGTACACTGCCCTGCAGGCGGAACTGGAGGAAGAAGAGGAGGCCAAAGAGGTAGGCCCCCAAGACCGCCCGCAGGGGCTCCCAGGCGGCGAGGATCACCAGGGCGATGGCCACAAAGCCAAGCCCCCCCGTCATGCCGTCCGTCCAGGAGGGGCGGTAGGCCAAGGAGAGGTAGGCCCCCGCCATCCCGATGAGCCCACCCCCCAAGGCCAGGGCCCCGTAGCGCACCCGGTCCACGTCCACGCCGAAGAGGTCCGCCGCCTTGGGGTTCTCCCCCACGCTCCGGAGGTAGAGGCCGAAGCGGGTACGGTAGAGGAGGAGGTGGACAAGGAGGGCGAGGGCCAAGGCCAGGAGGGCCAGGCCTCCCTCGGGAAGGGGGTTCTCCAGGGGGACCCCCTCGTAGCGCTTCCCCAAGAGCCCCGAGGCCCCGAGGCCCAAAGCGGCCACGGCGAGCCCCGCCACGAACTGGTTGGCCCTCAAGGAGCACGGCGAAGAGG
>BBBL01000365.1 GCA_001311545.1 Thermus kawarayensis JCM 12314
CCGCCGCCAAGGAGGTGGGGCCCGTGTGGGAGGCTACGAGGGGCTATGGCTCCTCGCCACCACGCCATGCCAGGCCGGGGATATGCTGAGGGAAAGGAGGGGTTGGAGGTGGAAGCGGTTTCGGCCGAGGAGGCCTTGGTGCTGGACCTGCCCCCTTTGCCCGAGGAGGTCTTTCGGGACCTCCTCGCCTTCGGGGGGCTGGGGGAGGCGGAAAAGCGGGCCATGCGCCTGGATGCGGAGAGGCTTCTTGCGGAGGCGGCTTCCTTCGTGGCCGGCGTCTACGACCACCTGAGCCGCCACCCGAGCACGGCCAAGGCCCTGGGCTGGGAGGGAAGGGTACCCGAGGAGGAACTTTACCTGAGGCGGGCCTTCTTCGCCGCCTGGCTGGCCCGCACCCTAGGGGTGGACACCTCGAGGGAGTTCGCCCGGGAGGTGTACCGGGCCGGGCTCTGGCACGGGGGGCTTGGGCCCAAGCGGGCCCGCATCCCCCGGAGTACGTGGGGCTTTCCTTCGCCATGGTGGGGCGGTACGTGGCGGAAAGGGTGGGGGATGTCCGCCCCTGGCTTGTCTACCTCTCGGCCCAGGAGGAGGTGATGCGCAAGGGCTTTGACGCCGCGTTGGCCCTGCGGGAGGGAAGGGCCGAGGTGGGCTTCCAGGCGGTGGGCCTGGCCTACCCGGCCCAGCCCGAGCCCCTTTTCTTGCGGGCGGAAAGCGTGGGGGAGGCCCTGAATAAGGTCTTCTCCGTGAACCCGGGCCTCCGGGACCTGGCCCTGGAGGGCGTGGCCTCCGAGGAGGAGGTGGGGCTTTGGCTGGAGCCCAAGACCCTCTACCGCCTGCGGCCCCGCTGGGCCGTACTCCTCCAGGGGCGGGACGTGCGCTACCTCCAGGGCCTGGCCACCCCCCTCGAGCCGGAGGACCGGATCACCCTCCTTCCTCCGGGGCGCTAGGGGTTTGTTTCCTCGGCCAGGAGCTCCAGGAAGGCCGCCACCACCTCGGGGTCAAAGAGCCGCCCCGCCTCCTCCCTGAGGTAGGCCAGGGCCTTCTCCTGGGGCCAGGCCTTGCGGTAGGGCCGGTCCGAGGTGAGGGCGTCGTACACGTCCACCACGGCGAAGATACGGGCGGAGAGGGGGATTTCCAGGCCTTTGAGCCCCGGGGGTAGCCCGAGCCGTCCCAGCGCTCGTGGTGGGCGTAGGGGATCTCCAGGGCCTTCCTCAGGTAGGGGATCCCGGAAAGCCACTGGTAGGCGTAGACGGGGTGGAGCCGCATCACCTGCCACTCCTCCTCCGTCAGGGGGCCGGGCTTGAGGAGGATGGCGTCCGGGATGGCGATCTTGCCCACGTCGTGGAGGATGGCCCCGCGTCTTATGTGCTCCAGGTCCTCCTCCGGCACCCCCAGGGCCTTCGCCAAGCGCAAGGTCAGGTCCGTGACCCGCTCGGTGTGCCCCGCCGTCTCCTGGTCCCGGAGCTCCACCGCCTTGGCCCAGCCCCAGAGGGTGAGGTCGTAGGCGGCCTCCAGCTCCCGCCGGCTTTGCTGCAAGGCTGGAAGGTGAGGGCGTTGTCCAGGGCGATGGCGCTCTGACCGGCCAGGGCCTCGAGGAAGGCCTCGTCCTCGGGGGAGAGGTTCCAGGGCCTGCGGGTGAAGAGGGCGAGCACCCCCAGGAGCCGCCCCTTGGCGAAGAGGGGGTAGGCCCGCTCCGAGACCAGGCCCTCCTGCCGGGTGAACTCGGGGTGGTCCCGGGGTCCTGGGCCAGGTCGGCACGTGCACCACCTTCCCCAGAAGGGCGGCCTGGCCCACGTGCCCCTGGCCCAGGCGGAGGGTGTGGGGAAGCTCCCCTTTGGGCCGGAGAAAGCCCCGGCTGGCGGTGAGGCGCAGGGTTTTGCCCACGGGCTCGTACAGGAAGAGGGCGGCGGCGTCCAGGGGGAGGCGCATCACGTGGTTCAGGAAGATGTCCAGGGTGAGCCCCAGGTCCAGGGAGGCGGTGATGGCCTGGTCTATGGACCGGAGGGCCTCCAGGTGCTCCAGCCTTCGGGCCAGCTTCTGCCTTAGGCTGGCCCGGCGCACAGCGTTGCCGATGGTCTCGGCGATGAGCTGGACCCGCTCCACCTCCTTGGGGGTGGG
>BBBL01000366.1 GCA_001311545.1 Thermus kawarayensis JCM 12314
CCCCGAGGAGCGTGGGGCGCCGCCTCCGCCTCACGGAGCAGGGGGAGGCCCTGGCGGACCGCTACGGCCACCCGGACCTCGCCGTGCGCCACCTGGAGCAACTCCTCTTCCACTTCGCCCAGGCCGCCCTGGGGGATGGGGTGGAGCCCAAGCCCCTCTGGCGGGAGGCCCTCTGGGAGGCCGGGGAGAGGAGCACGCAGGGCTACCGGGCCCTCCTCGGCGAGGAGGGGTTTTTCCCCTTCTTTGAGGCCTTGACGCCATAAGGGAGCTGGGAGAGCTTCCCATCGCCAGCCGCCCCGTCTACCGCCACGGCCGGGTGCGGGACATCCGGGACCTAAGGGCCATCCCCTGGGTCATGGCCTGGACCCAGGTGCGCCTCCTCCTTCCCGGCTGGTACGGGCTTTCCGCCCTAAGGATCCTCCCTTTGGACCTCCTCCGGGAGATGTACCGGGAGTGGCCCTTCTTCGCCACCACCCTGGAGAGCGCCGCCATGGCCCTGGCCAAGGCCGACCTGGGGGTGGCCCGCCTGTACCTCTCCCTGGTGCCCGAAAACCTCCACGGGTTCTTCCACCGCATCGCCCAGGAGTACGAGGCCACGAGGCCCTGCTGGAGGCCGTCTTCCAAGCCCCCTTGCTTCACAACCAGAAGACCCTGGAGCGGCAGATCGCCCTGAGAAACCCCTACGTGGACCCCATCAACATCCTGCAGGTGGAGCTTCTGCGCCGTTACCGGGCCCCGGGGGGAAGGGAGGACGAGGGGCTTAGGCGGGCCCTGCTCCTCTCCCTCCTGGGGGTGGCGGCGGGCCTCAGGAACGCGGGGTAAGATGAGGACCGATGGAACTCCTCGGCCACCACCAGGACCAGCGGGTTGGGGTTTTCGTGGACACCCAGAACCTCTACCACTCCGCCCGGGACTACTACGAGCGCAACGTGAACTTTGAGAGCCTCCTGCGCTACGCCGTGGGGGGGAGGCGCCTGGTGCGGGCCACCGCCTACGTGGTGGAAAAGGAGGGGGACACCTCCGCCTGGCCCTTCATCTACAAGCTTTCCACCATCGGTTACCGGGTGCGGCGCATGTACCTCACGGTGAAGGAGCTGGGGGAGGGGGGAAAGCCCATCTACGAGGGAAACTGGGACATGGGCATCGCCGCCGACATGGTGCGCCTCATGCCCTACCTGGACGTGGTGGTGTTGGGGAGCGGGGACGGGGACTTCGTGGAGATCCTGGAGGTCCTGATGGAGCGGGGCATCCGGGTAGAGGTGGTCGCCTTCCGGGAGACCACCGCCCAGAAGCTCATTGACGCCGTGGACCGCTTCACCCACCTGCCCGAGATCCCCAACCCCTTCATGGAGCCCCGGTCGTCCGAGCGCTAGGATGGAGGGTTTGGAGGCTTACGACTACCACCTCCCCCCCGAGCAGATCGCCCAGGAGGGGGTGGAGCCCCGGGATCTGGCCCGGCTGATGGTGGTTTACCGGGAAGGCCCCTTTCGGGTGGAGCACCAAAGGGTGCGGGACCTGCCCGGGTTCCTGCGCCCTGGGGACGTGGTGGTCTTCAACGAGAGCAAGGTGATCCCGGCGAGGCTTCTCGCCAGGAGGCCCACCGGGGGCCGGGTGGAGATCCTCCTGGTGCGGGAGCGCTCCCCGGGGCTTTGGGAGGCCCTTCTGGGCCCGGCGAGGAAGGCCCCTCCCGGCACGAGGCTATCCCTCCTTTCCCCCAAGGACCTAGAGCCGGTCCCGGGCCTTCAGGCGGAGGTGGTGGGGGTGGAACCCGATGGGGTGCGCCTTCTGCGCTTCCAGGGGGACCTCATGGCCCACCTGGAGGAGGTGGGGGAGGTGCCCCTTCCCCCCTACATCAAGGCCAGAATCCCCCTGGAGCGCTACCAGACGGTCTACGCCAGGCGCCCGGCTCCGTGGCCGCCCCCACCGCCGGGCTCCACTTCACCCCGGAGCTTCTGGAGCGCCTGAAGGCCGTGGGGGTGGAGCTCTGCTTCCTCACCCTCCACGTGGGCCCCGGCACCTTCCGCCCGGTGAAGGGGGACCCCGAGCGGCACGAGATGCACCCCGAGCCCTACGAGATCCCCCAGGAGACCGCCTCCGCCGTCAACCGGG
>BBBL01000367.1 GCA_001311545.1 Thermus kawarayensis JCM 12314
CCTCCCCCTCCCCCCTTGCGCCGGAGGGCGCGGGTCTTATTCCTGGAGAACCGGGACTCCTTCAGCTACAACCTGGTGGACTACCTGAAAAGCCTGGGGGCGGAGGTGGAGGTGGTGGACCAGGAGGAGGCCCCCCGCTTTTCCGGCTTCACCCACCTGGTGGTGGGGCCTGGGCCCAAGGACCCCTTCACCGCCGGGCGGGTGCTGGAGTGGACGGAAAGGGCCCTGGGGGAGGGGCTTCCCTTCCTGGGGGTCTGCCTGGGGCCACCAGGCCCTGGGGGTGGTTCTGGGGGCGGAGCTCTACCGGGAGGACCCGGTCCACGGGGAGGGGCACGCCATTTTCCACACCGGGGAGGCTCTCTTCGCCGGGATCCCCAGCCCGGCCCCCTTCGCCCGCTACCACTCCCTGGCCCTAAGGCGTCTTCCCCCGGAGGTGCGGCTTCTCGCCTGGACGGAAGGCGGCGTGCCCATGGCCCTTTGGGACGGGAGGCGGGCCTTTGGGGTGCAGTTCCACCCGGAAAGCCTCCTTTCCCCCTGGGGGATGCGCCTTCTGGCCAACTTCCTGGAGATGGGATGAAGCGGGTCTTGCGCGACGGCCTTCCCTTCGCCGAGCCCCTGCCCGAGGGGTTCCTCTACCACGGGGCCAGCGTCTTCACCACCTGCGGGTGGAGAGGGGGAAACCCCTTTGGCTGGAGGCGCACCTTCGCCGCCTCCGCCGCCACGCCCTGGCCCTGGGGCTTCCCTACCCTGGGGACGAGGCCTTCGCCCGGGACGTGAAGGCCCTCCTCGCCGCCTTCCCCCAGGCGCCCTGCCTCCGCCTCCGCCTCACCGTGGGGGAGGGGGTACGGCTCGCCGAGGCCAGATCCTACACCCCCTTGCCCCTCTCCCTTTACCGGGAGGGGGTGCGGGTCAGGCTCACCTCCTTCCGCGTCCACCCCGACCTCGCCCGCTACAAGACCGGGAACTACCTCCCCTACCGCCTGGCCTTGGAGGAGGCCCGGAAGGCGGGGGCCTTTGAGGGGCTTCTCCTGGACGCTTCGGGGCACGTGGTGGACGGGAGCCGCACCAGCCCCCTCCTCTTCCGGGAGGGCACCCTGTACCTTTTGGAGGGGGGCCTAGAAGGCCTCACCCGGGAGAAGGTGGCGGAGGCCGCCCTGGCCATGGGCTTCCGGGTGGAGCGGGTCTTCCTTGGGCCGAGGGCCCTGGAGGGCACCCTGCTCCTTGCGGGAAGCGGGGTGGGCCTCCTTCCCGTGGGAAAGCCTTCCCGGGAGCTCCTCCCCCTCATAGAGCGCTTCCTCCCCGCCTGCTATACTGAATAGCGGTACCGCCAGCCAAGGCCTTTGGGCTGGTGTCCCCTTTTACGCAGGAGGAGGCATGAAAAAGCCCGTCTACTTGACCCCAGAAGGCTACCGGCGCCTTCAGGAGGAGCTCCACCACCTCAAGACCACCAAGCGGCAGGAAATCTCCGCCGACTTTGAGCAGGCCCTGGAGGAGGGCGACCTCCGGGAGAACGCCGGCTACGACGAGGCCCGGCGGGCCATGTGGCAGAACGAGGCCCGCATCGCCCAGCTGGAGGACCTCCTCTCCCGGGCGGTGGTGGTGGAGGGCAACGGCTCCTACGACCAGGTGGCCCTAGGCTGCCAGGTGGAGCTGGAGACCGAGTCGGGGGAGAGGCTTTCCTTGGCCATCGTGGGCAGCCACGAGGCCGACATCTTCAGCGGGAAGATCTCCGACGAATCCCCCCTGGGCCAGGCCCTCCTGGGCAGGAAGGTGGGGGACGTGGTGGAGATCAAGGGCAAAAAGGGAGCCCAGGTCTACACCATCCTGGAGATCAAGCCCCTATAACCTCCGCCGAGGAGAGAGGCCCCAGGGCCTCCCGGGCGTGGGCCTTCAAGGCTTGCAAAAGCCTTTCCAGGGGGGCTTCTTCCAGGTAAGGCAGGGCCTCTCCCCCGGGGAGGTGGAGGACGGCGCGCAGGGCCTCCACCCCCTTTTCCCCCAGGTAAACCCCTTCCTCCCCCAGGCGGCCTTGGGAGAGGAAGAGGCCCGGCCCCAGGAGGTTGGGGGCCAGCCCCCCCGCCTTCACCACCCGCCAGGCCCGCCCAGACCAGG
>BBBL01000368.1 GCA_001311545.1 Thermus kawarayensis JCM 12314
CTGGTCTCCATAAAGTACCGGGCGGACCAGATCATCAGCGCCACCGCCCTCAACCTCCTGGCCCTGGGCCCCAAGCCTGGTCCTCACCTACTTCTACGGCAACGCCACCAGCTCCAAGGAGGTGGAGAACCGCCTCCCCCTCCTCCTGGGCCTCTCCCCCCTGGTCTACCTGGCCTTCCTCCTGGTGCCCCTGGCCTGGTGGGTCCTCTTCAAGACCCCCTTCGGCCTGAGGCTTAGGGCCGTGGGGGAGCACCCCGAGGCCGCGGACACCTTAGGGTGAACGTCTACCGCCTGCGCTACACCGGGTCATCCTCTCGGGCATCCTGGCGGGCCTGGCTGGGGCCTACCTCTCCATCGGCTTCCTGAACCAGTTCGTGCGGGGTATGTCGGCGGGGATGGGCTTCATCGCCCTGGCGGCCATGATCTTCGGCAAGTGGCATCCCGTGGGGATCCTCTTCTCCACCCTCCTTTTCGGCTTCGCCTCGGCCCTCGCATCCAGCTTCAGGGGAGCGAGATCCTGCCCGCCGTCCTGGTCCAGGCCTTCCCCTACGTGGTCACGGTGCTGGTCCTGGCGGGGTTCATCGGCCGAAGCCGCCCTCCGGCCGCCGTGGGCAAGCCCTACGAGAAGTAGGCCCGAAGCCGCCCCAGGCGGTGGGAAAGCCTAAGGCGGCTTCCGTCCCGGAAGCGAAGCTCCACCCCATCCCTCCCCAGGGCGAAGGCCCAGAGGCGCTCCGCCCCCACGCCCTGGGCGAAGCGGGCGTGAGGGTCGGCCCGGAGGTAGAGGAAGCCTTCCTCCAGCCAGACCTGGGCCTCGGTCCCCTGCCGGTTGAGGACCAGGCGGCGCACCCTTCGGGCCCAAACCTCGGCCTCGCTCACGGCGTGATACCCTTCCTCCTTAGGGAGACCCCAAAGAGGGGGGGATCGGCGGAGAGGCTCGTGTTCCACACCGCCGGGCAGAAGTTCACCCTCTCCCCCACCACGGCGGGGACGCGGGGTAGGAGGGGTAGAAGGCGGGGAGGGGGCCTCGGGCCAGGTAGGACCTCACGCAAGCTCCTCCTTGGCCACCTCCAGGGTCTTCCCGTCCTCCAGGTGGAGCTCCACCGTCCCTTCAGGGGGTGGACCTTCTGCACCTTGCCGCAAAGGCCCGCCTTGGTGCAGACCCGGGCGTTCACCCGGGGAAGCCCGGCCAGGAGCTCCTGGTACACGGGGTGCTCGTAGGTGAGGCAGCAGAGGAGCCTGCCGCAGGGCCCCGAGATCTTCTCGGGGTTTAAGGGAAGCTGCTGGTCCCGGGCCAGCTTGATGGAGACCTGGGCGAAGCCCTGAAGCCAGGTGGAGCAACAGGACTCCATGCCGCAGGCCCCCAGGGTCCCCAGGTACTGGGCCTCCTCCCTAGGGCCCTCGGCCAGGAACTCCACCCGCGCCCCGTAGCGCTCCCCTAGCTCCCGGCTGAAGCGCCTGAGGTTCACCCGTTCCAGGGCGGCGTAGTGCACCGTGAGGTGGCCCCCGTCCAGGGTGAAGTCGCACCCCAGGACCTTGGCCGCCACCCCCTCCTCCTTCAGGCGGGCCCGCAGGTAGTGGAGGACCTCCTCCGCCCGGGCCCGAAGCCGCGCCGCCTTGTCCAGGTCCTCCTTGCTGGCCAGGCGCACCACCTCCCCTTCCTCCCTGGCCTTCCCGGGGGGGGTGCGCACCCTGCCCACCTCGAGGCCCCTCCTGCCCCGCACCACCACGTAGGCCTCCAGGGGCGGGGGCTCCCCCTGGAAGCGGAAGTACCGGAGGACGGGGGTGCGGAAGCGGACGCCTACCGTCATGACTCTAAGTCTAAGGCCAGGCGGGCCAGGACCAACTCGGGGTTCACGTACCCCTCCAAGGCCTCCCGGGCCCTTTCCAGGGCCAGGAGGGCCTGGGGACGGTGGCCGAGAAGGGCGCGGAGCAGGTGGAAGCCCTCCTCCTCCGCCAGGACCTCCTTGAGGAGGGCCAGACGGGAAAGGAGGGGGCTTTCCAGGAGCCTCCTGGCCTTCTCCAGGCGCTCCCGGAAGGCCTGGCCCTCGGCGAGGGCCCGGAGGAGGCGGCCCGGGGCCCGGCGGCGTAGGCCAAGCAGGGTGGGG
>BBBL01000369.1 GCA_001311545.1 Thermus kawarayensis JCM 12314
CCCTTACGGGCAAGATGCTGGCCCGCGAGAAAAAAACTCGGCCGCCGGGGGGTAGGATAGCCCTCTAAGGGTTCCTCATCCCCCGGCCCGAGTTCGGGCCGGTTTTCTTTTGGGAGGGGCGTATGCGGGAATGGAAGATCATAGACTCCACCCTTCGGGAAGGGGAGCAGTTTGAGCGGGCCAACTTCTCCACCCAGGACAAGGTGGAGATCGCCAAGGCCCTGGACGCCTTCGGCATTGAGTACATTGAGGTCACCACCCCCATGGCCTCGCCCCAGTCCCGCAGACGCCGAGTCCTGGCCTCCTTGGGCCTGAAGGCCAAGGTGGTGACCCACATCCAGACCCGCCTGGATGCGGCCAAGGTGGCGGTGGAGACCGGGGTGCAGGGCATTGACCTCCTCTTCGGCACCAGCAAGTACCTGCGGGCTGCCCACGGGCGGGACATCCCCCGGATCATCGCCGAGGCCCAGGAGGTGATCCAGTACATCCGGGAAAACGCCCCTCACGTGGAGGTGCGCTTCTCCGCCGAGGACACCTTCCGCTCGGACGAGCACGATCTTTTGGCCATCTACCAGGCCATCGCCCCCTACGTGGACCGGGTGGGCCTGGCGGATACCGTGGGCATCGCCACGCCCCGCCAGGTCTACGCCTTGGTGCGGGAGGTGCGGCGGGTGGTGGGGCCCGGCGTGGACATAGAGTTCCACGGCCACAACGACACCGGATGCGCCGTCGCCAACGCCTTTGAGGCCATTGAGGCCGGGGCCACCCACGTGGACACCACCATCCTGGGGATAGGGGAGAGGAACGGGATCACGCCTTTGGGAGGGTTTTTGGCCCGTATGTACACCCTCCAGCCCGAGTACGTTCGCGGGAAGTACAGGCTGGAGATGCTCCCCGAGCTGGACCGGATGATCGCCCGGATGGTGGGGGTGGAGATCCCCTTCAACAACTACATCACCGGGGAGACGGCCTTCAGCCACAAGGCGGGGATGCACCTGAAGGCCATCTACATCAACCCCGAGTCCTACGAGCCCTATCCTCCCGAGGTCTTCGGGGTGAGGCGGAAGCTCATCATCGCCTCGAGGCTCACCGGGCGGCACGCCATCAAGGCCCGGGCGGAAGAGCTCGGCCTCCACTACGGCGAGGAGGAGCTTCACCGGGTCACCCAGCACATCAAGGCCCTGGCCGACCGGGGCCAGCTCACCCTGGAGGAGCTGGACCGGATCCTCAGGGAGTGGATCACGGCATGAGGCTAGAGGTTCCGGAATTCCTCTTCGGTGAGGCCGATGTCCTTGAGAATGCCTAGGAAGGTGCCTTTTTTTGAGCTCCTTGCGGTGGAAGGGGACCACGGTGCGCCGTCCGTCAGGGTGCAGAAAGACGCGGTGGCTGCCCTTCCCTCCGGCCTCCTCAAAGCCTAAGCGCTTGAGCTTGCGCACCACTTCTTCAGGTCTAGGCGGCATTTACGTGGATTTCCACCCACTCTTCGTCGGGTTCAGGGATGGGGAGGTTTCTTGCCCGGAGGGCTTCCAGCATGGCCTCGAGGGCTTCACGGACGTTTCTGATAGCCTCTTCCCGCGTGTCCCCGTCCGAGCGTACCCCGGGTACCGCGGGGACCTCGGCGAGCCAAACCCCGGGCTCCTCGGGATCGGGGTAGACCCGAATCCAATACCGGCCCATGGCCTCATTATAGAAAGCAGAGAAGGAGGGTGAAGATGCCCCAGACCCTGGCGGAAAAGATCCTCTCCCACAAGGTGGGAAGGCCCGTGCGGGCGGGGGAGCTCGTGGTGGTGGAGGTGGACCAGGTGATGGTGGTGGACTCCATCGCCGGGAGCTTCTTCAAGCGCCTGGAGTACCTAAACGCCACCCCCCGCTACCCGGAGAGGGTTTCCATCGTCATTGACCACGTGGCCCCGGCGGCGAACCTGGAGGTGGCCAAGGCCCAGAAGGAGATCCGGGAGTGGGGCAGGCGCCACGGCATCCGCATCTTTGACGTGGGCCGGGGGGTGTGCCACCAGGTCCTCATAGAGGAGGGCCTGGCCCAGCCGGGCTGGGTGGTGGTGGGCTCGGACTCCCACTCCACCACCTACGGGGCGGTGGGG
>BBBL01000370.1 GCA_001311545.1 Thermus kawarayensis JCM 12314
CTACCCTCGCCGCCACCCCGGCCCTAGTGGACCCCGGGGAGGAGGTGCGCCTCGAGGCCCGCCTCCTGCGCCGGGCAAGCCGGGTGGAAGTGCGCCTTGGTCCCCTCATCGTTCCCTTGGAAAAGGTGGACGACCTCACCTACCGGGGAAGCCTCCTCGCCCCCAAGACCCCCGGGGCCTACCCGCTGGAGCTTTACCTGGACGGGACCCTGGCCCACACCGTCCGCATCCGGGTGCGGGACTAGGGAAGCTCCTCCTTGCGGTTGGCGTTGAGGAAAAGCCTTTCCCCGAAGCGGGCCACCACCTCCTCTGCGGGGATGTAGGTGGCCCCCAGGGCTTCCATCACCCGCCTGAGGAGGAAGTCCCCCTCCCGGATCTGCCTTTCCACCTGGGTAGGCAGTCCCGGTGGTAAAAGGCCATGAGGGGCTCCAGGTGCCCCTCGGGGCTAAAGGGCACCACCACGGGGTAGGGGGAGGACCGGGCCTTCTCGTAGAGAAAGTCCCAGTACTCCCGGGTGAGGAAGGGCAGGTCGGTGGCCGCCACGGCCACCCAGGGGAAGCGGGCGTGGTGGAGGGCGGAGTGCAGGCCGGAGAGGCTATCCGCCCCCGGAAGGAGGTCGGGATAGACGGGAACGCCAAACCCGGGGTAGGGCCGGTTGGCCACGACGAAGCGCTGGGAGGCCCCGGAGAGGCTTTCCAGACCCTCGCCAAAAGGGGCTTTCCCTCGTAGACGAAAAGGGCCTTGTCCTCCCCGAAGCGCCTCGAGGCCCCTCCTGCCAGCACCGCCCCCGCGTACACCCCTTAGCTTATCCCCTTCCCCAGAAAGAGCGGTGGTAGAGTTTCGGAGGGGTGAGAAGCATGACCAAAGGGGCCATTCACATCCTTCGCGGCCACGAGGCCAGTCTGAACACCGAGGGCCACCTGGAGGACAGGTCATGAACCCGTGGTGGTGGGAGGGCTCTTTCTGTTGGCGGTGGTTTCGGGGATGCTGGGCTTGGGCGTGGCCTTCGCCGCCGTGCCCTTCCTCGGCCTCTTTCTCCCCGACCTGGTGCACCAGGTGCAGCCCTTGTCCCTCCTTCTCAACGGCATCACGGCCTTTTTCTCCGTGGTGGGCTTCGCCCAAAGCGGCCTGGTGGACTGGCGCAAGGCCCTGCTCCTGGCCTTGGCCACCACCTTGCCCGCCCCCCTGGGTTCCTGGCTGGCCCAGGAGGTGGAAGCCCGCTTCATCTGGTGGATCTACCTGGCCGCCGTAGCCTACCTGGCCTACAACCTCTTCCGCCCAGTGCGAGGCGGAACCCCCAAGGAGCGCTTCGGCCTGGCCCTGGCCCTGGCCGTGCCCATCTCGGTGCTGGCGGGCTTCCTGGGGGTGGGCCCCGGCTTTCTCCTCATGCCCACCCTGATCCTCACCGGCCAAGACCCCAAGAGAGCCGCGGCCATCAACGCCGTGGCGGTGACGCCCCCTTCCTTCTCCGCCCTCTTCCCCCACCTGTCCACCGCCCGCCTGGACCCGGGCCTCACCCTAGCCCTGGTGCTGGCGGGGGCCCTGGGGAGCTACCTGGCTCCCGCATCACCAGCCTCTTCGTCCCCCCCGGGCCGCCTCAAGCAGCTCTTCGGCCTCCTCATCGTTCTGGTCACCCTCTACAAGGTAGCCCAGCTCTAAAGCCCTAGGGCGATCCTCTCCGCAAGAAGAGGGGCGTAGAGGAAACCCGTGGAGCCAAGCCCCGTGAGGGCGAACCCGCCCTCCACCGGGAAGAGGTAGCCCAGGCCAGGGCCCCCATCCTGGCCCCGCCAGGACGGGGTGGGATGGGGTCCCAGGCGAAAGCGCACCCCACGCCAAGCGGAGGCCACCCGGGGACGGTAACCCACCAGGGCTTCGGCCCCTCGGAGAAGCCATTCCACCTCCCCCTCGGTGGGAGGAGGCAGGCGGGGGTTTTCCTCGTGGGGCAGGTAGCTTCCTCCAAGGGCGGCCCCCGCCAGGTAGACCCGGTAGCTTAAGGCCCGGGGAAAGTAGTCCAAAAGGGTGAGGACCAGGCCGGGGGTGTGCCTCCCCTGAAGGCCGAGAAGGTGGGCCCCCCGGCCTCCCCCGGCGTAGAC
>BBBL01000371.1 GCA_001311545.1 Thermus kawarayensis JCM 12314
CCCGAAACTTCCCCCTCTCGGAGCTCAGGCTCTACGCCTCCCCCCGCTCCGCCGGGGCGCGCCTTCCCTTTAGAGGGGAGGAGGTCCCGGTGGAGCCCCTGCCCGAGGGACCTCTCCCTGCGGACCTCGTCCTGGCGAGCGCCGGCGGCTCCCTCTCCAAGGCCCTGGCCCCGGTCTGGGCGGAGGGCGGGGCTTTGGTCATAGACAACTCCAGCGCCTGGCGCTACGAGCCTGGGTGCCCTGGTGGTGCCCGAGGTGAACCGGGAGAAGATCTTCCAGCACCGGGGCATCATCGCCAACCCCAACTGCACCACGGCCATCCTGGCCATGGCCCTTTGGCCCCTGCACCGGGCTTTTGGGGCCAGGCGGGTCATCGTGGCCACCTACCAGGCGGCCTCGGGGGCGGGGGCCAGGGCCATGGAGGAGCTCCTCAGGGAGACCCACCGCTTCCTCCACGGGGAGGCGCCGGGGGCCCAGGCCTTCGCCCACCCCCTGCCCTTCAACGTCATCCCCCACATAGACGCCTTCCAGGAAAACGGCTACACCCGGGAGGAGATGAAGGTGGTCTGGGAAACCCACAAGATCTTCGGGGACGAGTCCATAAGGATCGGCGCCACGGCGGTGCGGGTCCCCACCTTGAGGGCCCACGCCGAGGCGGTGAGCGTGGAGTTCGCCCGCCCCGTGAACCCGGAGGCGGCCCGGGAGGTCTTGAGGGGGCCCCGGGGGTGGAGGTGGTGGACGAGCCCGAGGCCAGGCGCTACCCCATGCCCCTCACCGCCAGCGGCAAGTGGGAGGTGGAGGTGGGGAGGATCCGGAAGAGCCTCGCCTTTGAGAACGGCCTGGACTTCTTCGTGGTGGGGGACCAGCTTCTGAAGGGGGCCGCCTTAAACGCCGTGCAGATCGCCGAGGAGTGGCTCAGGGGCCCCTGAGCCAGAGCCAGTACTCCAGGTTCCCCTCCTTGCCCGGGAGGGGGCTTTCCCTCTCCCCCAGGACCCGGAAGCCCAGGGCCAGGGCCTTTTCCCGCACGCGCCTTAGGGCCTCCCGCCGCTTGGCCTCCTCCCGCACCACCCCCCTGTGGGCCTTGGGGCCCAGCTCAAACTGGGGCTTCACCAGGACCAGGGCCTCCCCGCCGGGCCCTAGGAGCTCCCTGACCTTGGGGAGGAGCAGGGTGGAGGAGATGAAGGAGACGTCCATGACCACCAGGTCCACCGCCTCCAGCAGGAGGAGGGTGCGGGCGTCCTGCTCCTCCAGGGCCACCACCCGGGGGTCTTCCCGGAGGCGGGGGTGGAGCTGGCCTTTGCCCACGTCCACGGCGTAGACCCTCCGGGCCCCCCTTTCCAGGAGGACCTGGGTGAAGCCCCCGGTGCTCGCCCCCAGGTCGGCGCACACCTTTCCCCTGGGTGCCACCGGGAAGGCCTCCAGGGCCCCGAGGAGCTTGTAGGCCCCCCGGCCCACGTAGCGCGCCCCCTGCAAGAGGGCCACCTCCGCCTCCTCCGGGACGGGGTGGGCGGGCTTTTGCACCACCTTCCCCCACCCGCACCTTGCCTTCCAGGATCAGGCGCTTGGCCTTCTCCCGGCTCTCCGCTAGGCCCCTCTCCACCAGGTAACGGTCCAGGCGCACGAGTATTATGGACCAGTGGAGCCGGAGCTTTCCGGTACCTGGTACGTTCTGGAAGGGGAGCCCGGGGAGCACCTGGTGGTGGAGGCCCTGGGAAAGAGGCTTTCCGGCATCTGGACGGATAGCGCCCTGGCCGAGGCCTTCCTCGCCCACCACGGGG
The DNA here is from genome assembly GCA_001311545.1 of Thermus kawarayensis JCM 12314. The sequence continues at coordinate 1,779 of BBBL01000371.1, forward strand.
AGCTCGGGATGCGGGTGAGCCCCTTAGAAAGCCGGGCCCTCAAGGAGGCCTTCCTCAGGGCCCTGAGGATGCTTCAGGTGGAGGCGGTTCTCTTGGACTACCGCCCCGGGGTGCACCGGGCGCGGGTGGTGAAGGTGGAAGACCTTCTAGAGGAGGTGCGGCATGCCTAGGGTATTGGCGGCGCTTTTCCTGGCACTGGCCTTCGGCGTGGCCCAGCGGGTGGACCTGAGCCTGGGGAGCCCCTTTGGGGTTCAGGGAGGGGTGCGCTTTCCCCTCCTTCCCCTGGTCCTGGAGGGGCGGGTCTA
>BBBL01000372.1 GCA_001311545.1 Thermus kawarayensis JCM 12314
CCCGAGGGGGGCTTGAGGTTCTGGAGGAGCCGGGCCAGCTCCAGGGCCGCTTCCCGGGCGGCTTGGGCCAGGGGGCGGGCCTCCTGGGCCTCGGCCTCCAGGAGCTCCACCAGGGCCTTTAGCCCGGCCAGTTTGTCCTTCAGGCGGTGGAGGGCGGCCTCCTCCAGGCCCCTTCCCCCGGGGGCTCTTCCAGGATCACCAAAAAGCCCTCCTCTCCCTGGAGGGGCAGGGCCCTAAGGGCCAGGGGCCCTGCCCGGGTCTGGGTGAGGAAGCGCTCCCCGGGAAGCCCCAGGGCGTGGACCAAAAGCCCCCGGTCCAGGAGGGCGAAGAGGCTCTTCCCCACCCCCAGGCCCTCCCCCAGAAGCCGCCGCGCCGGAGGGTTGTAGAGCATGACCTGGCCCTTGGAGTTGGCCAGGACCACCCCTTGGGGCAGGTGGCCGATGAGGCGGAAAGCACGCCCCGCTCCCGTTCCAGGAGGGCCTTGGCTTCGGCCACCCTGGCGGCCACCTCCTTTTCCAAGGCGGCCCTCTCCTCGGCCAGGCGCTGGATGAGGCGGGCCAGGGCCTGAAGCTCCAGGGGGCCTCTTAGGGATAGGCGGTGGCCGGGGTTGGCCAGAAGGGCCAGGGCCTCCTGCCCCAGGGCCCGGGTGGCCACCAGGTAGCCCAGGAAAAGGGGGTGGAGCAGGGCGGCCAGGACCATGAGGAAGAGGAGGAGGGCGAAGAGGAGAAGGGGAAGCCTCTCCCGGGCCAGGCGGGAAAGCTCCCGGGCCAGGGCCTCCTCCCCCTGGAGGAGGAGAAAGAGGCCTAGCCCCACGGCGCCTCCCAGGAGCAAAAGCCCCAGGAGCAGGGCCCCGAGGAAGCGGAGGGCGTTTCTCATCCTAGAAGCTCCTCCACCTTGCTCAGGAGTTCCTGGATGCCGAAGGGTTTGGCCATGAAGGCCTCGGCTCCCAGGGCCTTGGCCTTGGCCCGGTCGGCCTCCCGGTTCCTGGCGGTGAGGATGAGGACCTTGGGCCTACGGGAAAGCCTTTGGATGCGTTCCAGGACGTCAAAGCCGTCCAGGCCGGGGAGCATGAGGTCCAGGACCACCAGGTCCGGGGGGAGGGCCTCCAGGTGGGCCAGGGCTTCCTCCCCCGTGCGGGCCAGGGCCACCTCATGCCCCGCCCTCTTCAGGAGAAACTCCAGAGGGATCAGGATGCTTTCCTCATCGTCCACCACCAGGATCCGCACGCTCCACCTCCAAGGGCAGGGCGAAGGCGAAGACGGCCCCCTCCCCTTCCTCCAGCCAGATCCGCCCTCCCAGGGCCTCCACGAGCCTCCGGGCCAGGAAGAGCCCGAGCCCCGCGCCCCCGGCGAAGCTCCGGAAGGGCTCAAAGATGCGGGGCCGCAAGGCCTCGGGCACCCCGGGGCCGTCGTCTCCCACCCGGAAGAGGGCCTCCCCCGCCTTCTGGCCAAGCTCCAGGCGCACCCGGCTTCGGGCGTGGCGTAGGGCGTTGTGGAGGAGGTTCAGGAGGACCTGGAGCACCCGGTCCCGGTCGGTGAGGGCCCGGACCTCCTCCAGGTGGACCTCCATTGTAACCCCCTTTTCCCGGGCCAGGGGCTCGGCCAGGGCCAGGGCCTCCCCGGCCAGGGCCTTCAGGTCCGTGGGCTCCAGGCGGAGGGGCAGGCCCCCTTGGAGGCGGGTGTAGGCCAGGACCTCCTCCACCAGGCGGGAGAGGCGGAGGGCTTCCTTGGCCAAAAGCTCCGTGAAGCGGCGGCGCTCCTCCTCGGGGAGGTCGGGGTGGGCCTTGAGGATCTCCGCCAGGGCCCGCACCGAGGTCAGGGGGGTCTTGAACTCGTGGGCCACGGCCCAAAGGAGCTCGTCCTTGGCCTGGTCCAGGGCCTGGAGCCGCTCGTAGGCCTCGGAAAGCTCCCTCCTGGCCTCCTCCAAGGCCTTGGCGTAGGCCCGCACCTCCTTGGACTCCCGGGCCGCCTCCAGCAAGGCCTCCGATGGGGCCTCCCGGGTGGCGGAGAGGAGGAGGAGCCGGGCCGTGGCCGGCCCCACCGCCCCCGCCAGGAGGGCCTCGGCC
>BBBL01000373.1 GCA_001311545.1 Thermus kawarayensis JCM 12314
CGCCCCACCCTCCTTCCCCCCAAGGATAGGAGAAGGGGCACCAGGACCACGTTCAGGGCGGTGATGAAGGCGCTCCGGCTGGCGGAGGTGTACTGGAGGCCGATGGCCTGGCTGGCGTACCCCAAAAGCAACCAAAAGGCAAGCTCCATCCCCGGCCCAAAGGCCCCCCTGGCAGGCGCACAAGCCAGGGAAGGAAGAAAAGGCTCGCCACCAGGAAGCGGAGGAAGACCAAGGCGCTGGCGGGCATGGTCTCCACGGCCCCCTTCACCACCACGAAGGTGGTGCCCCAAAGGAGGGTAAGGAGGTTGAGGGCGAAAAGGCCCAGGGCGTAGCCGCGCATGGCCTAAAGTGTAAGGCATGGTGCCCGCGCCCGATACGGTCCGGCAGGCCATCCAGGAAGGGCTTCTTTCCCGCCTGGACCACCCTGACCCCTCCTACCGGAACCTCCTCCAGGAATATCCCAAGCGAGGCGGAAGATGCTCCGGGGCCTCCTCACCTTCTACAGCGCCCTGGCCCACGGGGCCGGGGAAGAGGCCGCCCTTCTCGCCGCGGAGGCCATGGAGCTTTTCCAGAACTGGGTGCTGGTCCACGACGACATAGAGGACGGGTCGGAAGAGCGCCGGGGCCGCCCCGCCCTCCACCGCCTCCACCCCATGCCCCTGGCCCTAAACGCCGGGGACGCCTTGCACGCCGAGATGTGGGGGCTTTTGGCGGAAGGGCTCTTTAGGGGGCTTTTCGGCCCGGGGGTGCTCCGGGAGTTCCACCAGGTGGTGCACCGCACCGCCTACGGCCAGCACCTGGACCTCCTCTGGACCCTCACGGGGAGGCTGGACCTCCGCCTCGAGGACTACCTCCACATGGTGGCCCACAAGGCCGCCTACTACACCGCCGTGGCCCCCCTGCGCCTGGGAGCCTCCTCGCCGGGCAAGAGCCCCCCGGGGCCTACGAGGAGGGGGGCCTGAAGCTGGGCACGGCCTTCCAGATCGTGGACGACATCCTCAACCTGGAGGGGGACGAGGCCTACGGCAAGGAGAGGGCCGGAGACCTCTACGAGGGCAAGCGCACCCTGATCCTCCTCCGTTTCATAGAAGAGGCCTCCCCGGAGGAAAGGGCCCGGACGGAGGCCCTCCTCCGCCTTCCCCGGGAGGCGAAGCCCGTGGAGGAGGTGCGCTGGCTTTGGGAAAGGCTCCTGGCCTCCCGGGCCCTTTCCTGGAGCAAGGCCACGGCAAAGAGGCTCAAAGAGGAAGGGTTCCAGGCCCTCCTTCCCGCCCTGGAGCGCCTTCCGGGAAAGGAGGCGGCGGGCCTCCTCCGGGGACTCCTCACCGCTTTGGTGGAGCGGCGGGCATAATGGAGCCATGCAGGGGGTGCGCTTCAAGGTCATCACCGGGAACGACCCGGACATATTCCAGGAGAGGCTGAACCGCTTCGTGGAAAATCTGCCGGAAAACACCGTCCTGGTGGAGGTGAGGTTCGCCGTCTCCGAGGGACCCTCCCCCTCTTCGCCGCCTTGGTCCACTACAAGGAAGTGGAGGAATGGCAGGAGTAGAGGCCTTCCGCTTCTTCCTGGCCCTGAAGGGCGAGGCCAAGCGGGAGGAGGTGCGGGCCCGGTTTCCCCGGCTCGTCCCCTTCCTCAAGGCCCTGGGGGAGGAGGTGGAGGCCCGGGGGGAGACCCTCTACCTCAAAAACCCTCTCCGCCTCTCCTGGTTCGCCCCCCTGTTCGGGGCCTGGTACACCCCTTTGCTCCCCGAGGCCGAAAGGACCCTGGCCCTGGAAAGGCTTTTGGAGGCCGCCTTCCGCTCCGCCGAAGCCGGGGAGGCCCCGGTGGAGGGGGAGGGCCTCCTCAGGATAGCCCGCCTCTTCCAAGAAGGGAGCCAAGCCCTCCTCAGAGGAGCCCACCGGGAGGCCCTCCACCGCTATGGGGAGGCCCTGGGCCTCCTGGAGCAGGCGGGGCTCCCCTTCCCTGCCACCGCCCTGGCCCTCCTGGCCTGGGCCCAGGAGGGCTTCCGCCCCGGGGGGAGGGGCAAGGAAACCGCCCGCAAGGCCCTGGAGCGGGCCCAAACCCC
>BBBL01000374.1 GCA_001311545.1 Thermus kawarayensis JCM 12314
CAAGGGCCTCCTCCCCAAGCGCCCGGTGCGCAAGCGGATGACGGTGAGGGAGGCCCGGGAGGTCCTCAAAAACCAGCACGCCGAGCGCCTCATTGACCAGGAGGAGCTCAAGGAAGAGGCCAGGCGCCGGGCCCAGGAGGAGGGCATCGTCTTCATCGACGAGATAGACAAGGTGGCCCGGAAGGAGGGCACGGTGGGGCCGGACGTCTCGGGGGAAGGGGTGCAGCGGGACCTGCTTCCCATCGTGGAGGGGACGGTGGTCTCCACGAGGATCGGCCCCATCTCCACGGAGCACGTCCTCTTCATCGCCGCCGGGGCCTTCCACGTGGCCAAGCCCTCGGACCTCATCCCCGAGCTCCAGGGGCGGTTTCCCATCAGGGTGGAGCTCTCCCCCTTGGGCCCGAGGAGTTCTACCGCATCCTCAAGGAGCCGGAGAACTCCCTTATCCGCCAGTACACCGAGCTCCTCAAGGCCGACGGCACCGAGCTCGTCTTTGAGGACGAGGCCCTCTGGGCCATCGCCAGGGCGGCCCACCGGGCCAACCAGGAGCTGGAGGACATCGGGGCCAGGCGGCTCGCCACGGTTCTGGAAAGGGTGCTGGAGGAGGTGAGCTTCCAGACCGACCTGGGCCGGGTGGAGATCACCCGGGCTACGTGGAAAAGCGGCTCGAGGAGGTTTTCGCCTCCCCGGACTTGACGAGGTTTGTCCTGTAGGAGGGAAGGATGCGCTGGTTGCTCGTGGCTTTTGGCTTGCTTGGGGTTCCCGGCCTGGCCCAGACCCCCCCGCCCCCGGCAGGGCAGGTGCAGCAGGACCCCCTGAAGATGGGGGTGCAGCTTTACGCCCTCGGGCGGTACGAGGCGGCCCTGGCCTTTTTTTGAGCGGGCGGCCAAGGAAAATCCCAGTAACCCCGACGCCCTTTACTGGCTGGCCCGGGCCCAGCTGAAGATGGGCCTTCTGAACCCCGCCTTGGAAAACGCCAAGGGCCTGGTGGCCAAGAACCCCCGCTACATCGGGGGGTACATGGTCCTCTCCGAGGCCTACGTGGCCCTCTACCGGGCCTCGGAGGACCGGGAGAAGGCCAGGGGCTACCTGGAGCAGGCCCTTTCGGTGTTGCGGGATGCGGAGAAGGTCAATCCCCGCTACCCGGCCCTCTTTGCCCAGCGGGGTCTGGTCTACGCCCTCCTGGGGCAGCCGGACAAGGCGGAGGAGGCCTTTAAGAGGGCCCTGGCCCTGGAGGACAGCGCCGGGGTGCGGGCCGCCTTGGCCGAGCTTTACCTCTCCCTGGGCCGTCTGGACGAGGCCCTGGAGCAGTACGCCAGGGCCGTGGCCCTGGCCCCCAAGGACCTGGACCTCAGGGTGCGCTACGCCTCGGCCCTCCTCCTGAAGGGAAAGGCGGAGGAGGCGGCGAAGGTCTTGGAGGAGGGCCACCGGCTGAAGCCCTTGGACGCCGAGGCTGGTACACCCTGGGCCAGGCCTACTGGCCCTGGGGAAGGCGAAGGAGGCGGGGGTGGCCCTGGAGAACGCCGTCGCCCTAGCCCCCTTGCGCTTCCCCGCCGCCTACTACTACCTGGGGCAGGTCTACATGGTCCTCGGGGACTACCCGAAGGCCAAGAGCCGCCTCACGGTGGCGGTGCGCCTCGAGCCCAAGCGGGCGGAGTACCGCTACGGGCTCTGCCTGGCCAACGAGCGGCTGGGGGACAAGGAAGGGGCCCGCTACCAGTGCCAGGAGGCCCTGAAGCTCAGGCCGGGCTACAAGGAGGCGGAGGAGGTCCTTAAGCGGCTTTGACGCCACAGGCCGGGCCCAAGGGGCTCCTTGGTTGCGGGGGCAAGGTGGGGGCGCTTACTTTACCCCTCTCCTCCTTGGGCTAGGGTGAAGGCACCCATGTGGCGCTTTGAGCGGGGCACCTTCACCCCGGAGGACTTCCCCCTCCCCGAGGAGGCAAGCCTCCTTCTCTTGGTGAACGGCAGGCCCTGGACGACCCTGGCCTACACCCCCGGGGAGGAGGCCTACCTGGCGGTGGGCCACCTCTTCCTGAGCGGGGTCCTGCGGGG
>BBBL01000375.1 GCA_001311545.1 Thermus kawarayensis JCM 12314
TTCCCCGTGGAGGAAGACCTCGGAGAGGGCCGAGGCCTTGACGTCGTTTTCCGGCCAGAGGGGGAGGGGCGCCCGAAGGAGGCCGAGGTCCAGGTCCTTCCAGCCCAGGTTGGGGGCCAGGAGCAGGCGGCCCGAGACCACCACCCCGGGCAGGGTAAAGCCCAGCCCCAGGGCCCCTTGCGACCGGGGAAGGGCTTCTTCCAAGAGGCGGTGGAGCCGGGCCTCGAGGCCGGTTTCCCGGGGATGCGCCCACTCCTTGGCCCAGAGCACCTCCCCCCGCCAGTCCAGGGCCACAAGCACCGTGCCCTCCACGCCAAGCTCGGCCCCAAGGGCGAAGCGTGCCCCGGGGCGGAGGTGCAGAAGGGTGCCGGGACGCCCAAGGGGGAGAAGTGAAGGCCCCTTCCTCCAGGAGGCCTTCCTGCAGGAGCTCCTCCACCAGGCGGCTTATGGCGCTTTTGGCCAGGCCGGTGCGCCGGGATAACTCCGCACGGGTCAGGGGCCCCTTCCGCAGATGCCCCAGGATGGCCCGGCGGTTTAGCCTGCGGATTTCCTGCGTGTCTCCCTTGCGCACCCCCACCCCCCTTTAGTTCGTTCTCAGCACTAAGCAAACCACCCCGGCCCTTCCTTGTCAAGCCCCCTTGTCAGATCCCTCCTCGAGGCTTAGCCTTAAGGCCAAGGCCCGCTAGGCCCAAAAGCCAGGTCCCGTTGCCCTGGTGCCTGGACGCGTAGTCCAGGCTTAAAGTGGGGAAGTCCGGTGCAAGTCCGGCGCTGTCCCGCAACGGTAACCGGCCACGCATCAGCCTTTCTTCGCAGGCCGGAAGCCCGAATGCCTGCCAGGGCCGCCCGCTCCTCCCCTGGACGGGCACCTCACGCGGATGGGGGAAGTGGGGGACAAACGCCTTTTGGCCTTTGGCCCCTGCCTCCCGGCAGGGGTTTTCCCTACCTCCCCCGGGCCTGGCCCTAGCGGCCTTAGGGAGGTAGGCATGAAAAGACTCTTTGCGGTGCTCTCGGTCCTTCTGGCCCTGGCCTTGGCTTTCCCCCTCACCGTCACCGATGACCTGGGGCGCACGGTCACGGTTAAGGCCCCGCCCAAGCGCATCGTCACCATGCTCCCCTCGGTGACGGAGACGGTCTGCGCCCTGGGGGCCTGCGACCGCATCGTGGCCACCGACGACTACTCCGACTGGCCGGAAAGCGTGAAGAGGCTTCCCAAGGCGGGGGGGCTTTACAACCCCAACCCCGAGCTCATCGCTTCCTTGAAGCCCGACCTGGTGCTGGTGTCCAAGTACGGGAGGCTCTACGAGACCCTGGAGCGGGCCGGGCTTACGGTGTACGCCGTTCGCACCGAGACCTACGAGGACATCTTCAAGACGGTGCGCACCCTGGGGAGGCTCTTGGGCCTTCCCGCGGAGGCGGAGCGCCTGGTGGCCCAGATCCAGAAGGAGGTCTACCAGGAGGAGGCCCGGGCGGCCAAGGCCAAGGCCCGCCCCCGGGTTTACTACGAGATTGACCCCACCCCTTACACCGTGGGCCCCGAGAGCTTCATCGGCGTTCTCATCCAAAAGGCCCGGGGGGTGAACATCGTGCCCAAGGAGCTCGGCCTTTTCCCCAAGATCTCCCCGGAGTTCGTGGTGGAGAAAAACCCCGAGGTCATCGTGGCCACCTACGGCGCTTTGGAGGTCATCCGCAAGCGGCCGGGGTGGGACCGGGTTAGGGCCGTGCAAACCGGCCGGATCTGCGTCTACACCGGGGGGGAGGACAGCCTCCTTTCCCGCCCCGGCCCCCGGGTGGCCTGGGCCTTCGCCTCCTGGTGGACTGCTTCCACGGCAGGCCATGACCCTAAGCCTTCCCCTGGCCTTAAGGCGTAGCCTGGTCTTCGCCTGGCTCTTCGCCCTCCTCCTCCTGGCCCTGGTCCTGGGCCTCGCCTTCGGGGCGGTGGCCGTCCCGCCGGGGGAGGTGGTCCGGGCCCTCCTGGGCAGGTGGAAAACCCCATCGTTACCGAGCTCCGCCTGCCCCGGGTCCTGGGGGAGTCCTGG
>BBBL01000376.1 GCA_001311545.1 Thermus kawarayensis JCM 12314
CACGCCTTTTCCCCCTGGCTAGGCTTCCGGGGCGGGAAGGCCCTGGCCCCGGCGGCCGGGGTCCTCTTGGCCGTGGACCCCAGGCTCCTCCTCCTGGCCCTCTCCCTCCTCGCCCTCCTGTACCTCTTTTCCCGCAGGCCTTACCGGGCGGCTTTGGCGGTGGCCCTCGCCCTTCCCCTCCTGGCCGCCCTCTTGGGGCGCACGCCTCCCACCTTTTCTTCGGCCTCCTTTTGGGCCTGCCCGTGGCCTTCCGCCACCTCAAGGACTGGGACCGTCAGTAGGGAGGGGCCAGGTGCGGAAGTAGTTCCGGACCCTCCCCCAAAGCCCCACCAGGCCCAAAGGCTCCAGGATGAGGAAGACCAGGATCAGGAGGCCGAAGACCACGTTGCGCCAGGCGGCCAGGGTGGCGGCGTACTGGGGGCCTAGGCTTCCCACCAGGCCGTTCAGCACCTCGGGGATGAGGAGGACGAAAAAGGCCCCCAAAATGGCCCCCAGGACCGTCCCCGCCCCGCCCACGATGATCATGGCCAGGTACTGGATGCTCACGGAAAGGGGGAAGTACTCCGGGGTCACCGCCTTGTAAAGCTGGGCGAGGAGCCCCCCCGCCACCCCGGCGTAGAAGGCAGAGAGGGCGAAGGCGAAGAGCTTCACCCGGGCAAGCTCCACCCCCGCCACCCGGGCGGAGAGGTCGTTGTCCCGCACGGCCATGAAGGCCCGCCCGGCGCGGGTCATGAGGAGCGCTTGCCGTAGAAGAAGAGGGGGAGGGCGAAGAGGAGGACCAGGTACCAGAGCTTCTCCGGGGTGTCCAGGAGGAGGCCCAGTAGCTCGGGCGGGGGGAGGGTCCGGCCCCGGATCCCCCCCGTGACCGCCTCCCAGGTCTTGAAGCGTAGTCCGCCAGGAACTGGAAGGCCAGGGTGGCGATGGCCAGGTAGACCCCCTTGATGCGGAGGGAGGGGAGGCCAAGGAGAAGGCCCAAAAGGGCGGCGACCCCCCCTCCCAGGAGGATGCCCAGGGGGGCGAGGGGGCCTGCCAGGTGGCTCGCGGCGTAGGCCCCCACCCCCATGAAGGCGGCGTGGCCCAGGGAGATCTGCCCCGCCCCGCCCACCAGGAGGTGGAGGCCCAGGGCGGAGAGGGCCCCGATCCCCACCAGGGTGGCCACGTACATGGGGTAGGGGCCGAGGAGGAGAGGGAGGAGGAGGAGCAGGGCGAGGAACACCCAAAGGGCCAGGCGGCCCAGGGGGGTGCTGGCGTAGGCCTCGTCCTCCCGGTAGGTTTCCCGCACCGTCCGGGCGAACCGGCGGCTGAAGCGTCGGTGAGGCGCTTGGAGAGGGCGTACACCTTAGACCTCCTGGACCTCGAGGGTAGCCTCCAGCCGCCCCTCCCCCTCCAGGTAGCGGATGGGCAGGGCCACCTCCACCCGGCCTCCTTCCCCGTAGAGGGCCTGGATCACCGGACCGTAGCGGGCCTCCACCACCTGGCGCCGGACCTTCCGGGTGCGGGTGATCTCCTCGTCGTCGGGGTGGAGCTCCTTGGGGAGGAGGGCGAAGCGGCGGATCTTGAGCTTCTCGGGAAGGGTCTCGTTCACCATGCGGATCTCCTCGGCGATGAGGGCGCGCACCTCGAGGCGCTCCGTGAGGGAGAGGTAGGTGGTGAAGGGAAGCCCCCGCCTCCTGGCAAAGTTCTGCACGTTCTCCGGGTCAAGCTCTATGAGGGCGGTGACGAAGGGCCTCCCGTGGCCGAGCACGATGGCCTCGCGGATGTAGGGGGAGTACTTCAGGCGGTTCTCCAGAAACTGGGGGGCGAAGCGGGTGCCGTCCTCCAGGGCCCCCACCTCCTTGACCCGCCCCAGGATCACCAGGTGCCCCCGCTCGTCAAAGAAGCCCGCGTCCCCGGTGCGGAAGAAGCCGTCCTCGGTGAAGCTTTCCCGGGTGGCCCCCTCCTGCTTGAAGTAGCCCTGGAAGACCTGGGGGCCCTTCACCTGGATCTCCCCCTCCTCGCCGATGCGCACCTCCGTGCCCGGCAGGGGGGGGCCCACGGG
>BBBL01000377.1 GCA_001311545.1 Thermus kawarayensis JCM 12314
CTCGCCCGGGCCATCGCCCGGGGGGTGCTGTGGGCGGAGGGGGTGCCGAGGGTGCCCGCATACCGGGAGCTTGTGCATAAGAATGGAGAATGACCGAATAAAAGTTTCCTTGACCCCTGAGCATCCTTGGGATAGATTGCCCTCGCTAAAACCGCGGAGGAGCGTATGAGGAAGACTTACTGGCTGGTGGGGCTTTTCGCGGCTCTCGTTTTGGGCGGTTGCCAGATGGCTTCTAAGCCCGATCCAACCCCTACCTTAGCTGAGGCCTTCTGGCCCAAGGAGGCCCCCGTCTATGGCCTGGATGACCCTGAAGCTATCCCAGGCCGTTACATTGTGGTCTTTAAGAAGGGAAGAGGTCAGTCCATGCTCCAGGGTGGAGTCACAACCCTGCAGGCACGGCTGGCTCCCCAGGGGGTGGCGGTGACCCAGGCCTACACGGGCGCCCTCCAGGGATTTGTGGCAGTGATGGCGCCCCAAGCCTTAGAGGCCTTAAGGCAGGATCCCGACGTGGAGTTCATAGAGGCGGACAAGGTGGTGCGAGCGTGGGCTACCCAGAGCCCTGCTCCTTGGGGCCTGGACCGGATTGACCAGCGGGACCTCCCTCTTTCCAACAGCTACACCTACACCGCTACGGGAAGGGGGGTTAACGTCTATGTGATTGACACCGGAATTCGCACGACCCACCAGGAGTTCGGCGGCCGGGCCCAGGTGGGCTACGATGCCTAGGGGGGAACGGCCAGGACTGTAACGGCCACGGCACCCACGTGGCGGGGACGATCGGCGGGGTGACCTATGGGGTAGCCAAGGCGGCCAACCTCTACGCCGTGCGCGTCCTGGACTGCAACGGTTCCGGCTCCACTTCTGGGGTCATCGCCGGAGTGGACTGGGTCACGCAGAACCACCGCAAGCCGGCCGTCGCCAACATGAGCCTAGGAGCGGAGCCTCCACGGCTCTGGACAACGCCGTGAAGAACTCCATCGCCGCGGGGGTGGTCTACGCTGTGGCCGCAGGGAACGACAACGCTAATGCCTGCAACTACTCTCCGGCTCGGGTGGCCGAGGCCCTTACCGTGGGGGCTACCACATCCTCCGATGCCCGTGCCAGCTTCTCCAACTACGGTAGTTGCGTGGACCTCTTCGCCCCTGGGGCTTCCATCCCCTCGGCCTGGTACACCTCGGACACGGCCACCCAGACCCTTAGCGGCACCTCCATGGCCACCCCCCATGTGGCCGGGGTGGCTGCTTTGTATCTAGAGCAAAACCCCTCGGCCACGCCAACCGTTGTAGCCGATGCCATCCTCAACGGAGCCACTACGGGGCGGCTTTCGGGGATTGGCTCGGGGTCCCCTAACCGCCTCCTTTACTCCCTGCTCTCCTCGGGGGGCGGTTCCACAGCCCCCTGTGCCGACTGCAGCTACTACACGGGTAGCCTTTCCGGTCCTGGCGACTATGACTTCCAGCCCAACGGCACCTACTACTATAGCCCTGCCGGTACCCATAGGGCCTGGCTTAGGGGCCCCGCCGGAACGGACTTTGACCTATACCTCTGGCGTTGGAATGGTTCCCGTTGGGTGACTGTGGCCAGCTCTACAGGGTCTACTTCGGAGGAAAGTCTCACCTATAGCGGAACCGCAGGCTACTATGTCTGGCGTATCTATGCCTATAGCGGTTCAGGGACGTACGAGTTCTGGCTCCAGCGCCCCTAGGTTCGGGGGTTGATGCATGCCTCCCCTGGGAAGCGCCTGGGGGAGGTTTTCCCTTTAGCGTCCTGGGAAGGGGGTGAGGACCGCTTCCACCTGGAAGACATGGCTTTCCCGGCGCACGGTGAGGCGGATTCCGTCCCCCACCTGGTGCCTGCGCACTTCACGGAGGAGGTCCCCAAAGCTGTTTACCGGCACCCCATCCACCTCGAGGATCACGTCCGGTACCCCGCCCGATTCCAGGCCCTTAAGCCCCGCCCGGTGGGCGGCTCCCCCGGGACCACCTCCCCACCAGCACGCCCCCAGGGGCAGGCCCAGCTCCTGGCGC
>BBBL01000378.1 GCA_001311545.1 Thermus kawarayensis JCM 12314
TGGCGCCGCCAGGCCTCGCCCTGGAGGTAGAGGTGGGCGTAGCGGCTGGCCAGGCCCTTGAGGGCCGAGCCCGGGATGTAGGGCACCCCGTAGGTGCGGTGCAGGGTGAGGGAGGTCTCCAGCACCCCCTCGCCCCCCAGCCCCACCACCAGCCGGGAAAGGGTCTGGGCCTGGCGCGCCTCGGCCCCCACGGCCTCCAGGGCCTTGCGGTACCGCTCAAAAAAAGGCCCGGTACTCCCGGGGCTCGGGGATGCGGGCCACCTCCCGGACCAGCTCCCGCTTAGCCTCGGTGTCCTCCCGGTCCGCGCTTCTCAGGAACTTGTCCAGCCAGAGGCCCCGGTGGGGCTCCTCGTTCCGGGGAAGGCGGACTCCTTCCAGCGCTGTCCTGCGGCTCACGAGCCTCCTTGGGGTCCTCTATGAGGCCTGGGCGAAGCGCTTGAACCACTCCGCCGCGGCCAAGACCTCCCGGGTGAGGCGGAGGTACTGGAGGAGCTCGGCCTGCCGGGCGGCCTCCGCCAACTCCCGGAGGTCCCGGTAGCCCAGCACCTGGGCCAGGTCGTTCCCCAGGGCCCTGTGGGCGTCCTTCCCCCGGGAGTCCACGAAGGCCAGGGCCTGGGAAAGCCCCGCCTGGCGGACCAGGACGGGAAGCTTTAGGGCCATGTCCCGGTACTCGCCCCGGCCCTCGCCCTTGGCCGCCTCCCGGACCTTCTCGTAGGCCTCCTGGCCCATACCTGCCAGCGGGTGCGCACGGCCTACCTCCCCACCACGATCCGGCAAAGTCCCCGGCCCACGGTGGCCTTGCCCCCAAGCTGGACCACCCCTTCCAAGAGGCCCTTCACCAGGGCGAAAACGGCCTCGGCGGGGAGGTCCTTCCCCCTCCTGCGGGAGGCCTCGGCCCGGAGGAGGCTGTAGAGCACGCTTTCCGTGGGCAGGCTCTCCTCGTACCAGAGGGCTCCCCGGGCCACGGTCTTGGTCTCGTCGTCCAGCCGGATGCGGGCCACCACCTCCGTGGCCGTCTCCAGGAGGAAGCTCATGAGGTCGTCGTGGACCACCACCAGGCGGCCCTTCACCGGGGCCTCGAGGCGCTCGGCAAGCCAGTCCTCCCAGGCCCCGGCCCCCGCCTCCTCCCGGGCCTTGAGGTCCAGGTCCTCGAGGTAGACCTTCCCCCCGGGTTCCCGCACCCGGGACCCGGGGGCCAGGAGGGCCGTGGGGTGGGGTCCGGGACCCCGGGGACCCCGGGGACCTGGAGGCCCACCATCCCGGCCTCCCTGCGGAAGCGCTCCAGGAGGTAGGGGCTCGTCACCAGGGCGAAGACCCCGCAAAGGCTGCGGACCGGAAGGAGAAGGAGCTTGGCGTCCCCCACCTGCACCGCCCCGGCGTGCTCGGAGGCGCTCTCCGTGTCCGGCCCGAAGACGGCGAAGAGGGTGTCCTTGTGCCAGTCGGAGGCCCGGTCCCGGAGCACCCCCTTGAGGGAGCTTCCCGGCAGGTAGGGGATGTTCGTGGCCTTTTCCCGGGCGATGGGCAGGTCTATGGCCCCGATGCCTTGCCCCGTCCCCGCGTGCAGGGGGGAGAGGGCGTGAAGAAAGAGAAGCGCCGCTTGGCTCATCCAAACCTCCTTCAAAGGCTTTTCACGAAGGCCAAAACGGGGTCCACCTGGCCCCTTAGGGGCGGGATCTGTCTGGCCTCCCCGGGGGTGAGCCAGGGGTCCACCTCCCAAGTGCGGTCCTTACCATGCTCCAAGACCAGCTTTTTCCCGGGGAACCGGGCCCCCTCCAGGACTGCCACCACGCAGGGCCTCTGCCCCTCTCCCAGGGGTCGGAAGAGGAGGGGGCTCGCCCGGCGGTCCGTGTCTTCTAGATCGGGCTTCAGGACCGTGTCTTCGGGGTCTCCCCCGTCTTCGAAGTGGAAGATGATGGGCAGGCCGAACTGGGCCCGGGGGAACTTGCGCACGGGGTGCCTGGGCGGGTACGTGGAGGCGTGCCGCCCCGTGAGGCGCCGCGACCTCGTCGGGCTCGGGCCAG
>BBBL01000379.1 GCA_001311545.1 Thermus kawarayensis JCM 12314
AGAGGTCTTTGGCTGGCGGGTGGTGGCCCTGCCCGGCCACACCCTGGGCCAGGTGGGGCTCTTCCGGGATGGGGTGCTGATGGCGGGGGACGCCCTCAGGGGCAGGGGGCTTCCCCCCCGGTGGGTCAACGAGGACCCGGAGCTGGCCCGAAGGACGGTGCGCAGAATCCTGGAGTTGGGGGCTAGGCGGGTCTACCTGGGCCACGGGGGGCCTTAAGCGGGGAGGAGGTGGCCGAGATCGCCCGTAAACTGGGGGTATGAGAAGAGCCTTGGCCCTATTCTTACTGGGCCTTTCCGCCTTGGCCCAAGAGGTGGTGGTCTACCCGGGCTTCGCCGAGGTCAAGGAACCCGTGGACCTCCCCCCCTCGGCCTGGGCCTACCTGGCCGGGGAGAAGCTCTCCCGCATCCTTCCCGGCTCCTTGCGCCTTCTGGGGGTGGAGGAGACGGAGAGGGTCTTCCAGGGAAGCGCCGTGCTTTTCCGCTACCGGGGGGAGGGGAAGGCGGTGCTCCGCTACCTTTACACGGGGCTTTCCGGGGAGGTCTTTTACACCCTGGAGGAGGGTACCCTCACCGCCTGGGCCCGCCTCCGGTTGGAGGGGGAGGCCCTGAGGGCGGAAAGGCTCACCCTTCTCGCCGGGGAGGTGCGGGCCAAGGCCCTTCCCCAGGTGGCCTTCCGCGCCTTGGAGGAAGCCCCGGGAAGCCCCTTCGGCCTTTTCCGCTACGAGCTTCCCCCAAGGACCCTTTCCCCCGGCACCACCGAGCTTCCCTTCCTCAAGAAAGGGGTGGCCCCGGAGCGGCTTCTGCGCTACCAGGGGCCCTTCCGCACCGAGAGGCTTCTCCCCTTGGAGCGGGGCTACCGCTTTAGGGCCCCCTTCCCCTTGGCCCCCGGGGGGCTGGAGGTGGTGGAAGGGGGGCTCTTCCTGGGCCAGGCCCTCCTCCCCGCCACGCCCGAAGGGAGGTGGCGGAGGTCTGGCTGGGCCAGGACCTCGAGGCCCGCCTCACCCGGAAGGTGGAGCTCCTGGCCCAGACCGAGAAGGAGGCCACCTACCGGGTGGAGACCCGCTTGGAAAACCCCTACGCCTACCCCGTGGCCCTTCTCCTCTCGGAAACCTTCCCCAGGCCCTTCCGCCTGGACTTCCCCGGGGCCGGCCTCCTGCCCGAGGGGTACCGCCTCGAGGCGGCCTTGAAGCCCAAGGAAAGCCGCCTTTTCACCTACCGCCTCACCCTGCCCCGCTAGGGGACACTTGTCCTCAAGCCCTTCCCCCATCCTTAGGGCATGAAGCCCGACCTCCACCGCTTCCCCCTCCTGGTGGCCTGGGAGATGACCCTGGCCTGCCTTCTGGCCTGCCTCCATTGCCGGGCCTCCGCCGAGCCCGACCCCTTACCGGGAGAGCTTTCCACGGAGGAGGGCCTAAGGCTTTTGCGGGAGCTCGCCACCTACACCCCCAAGCCCATCCTCCTGCCCACGGGAGGCGACCCCCTGGCCCGCCCCGACCTCTTCCTCCTCCTGGAAGAGGCCAAGCGCCTCGGCCTCAAGGTGGGCCTCACCCCCGCGGTCACCCCCAGGCTCACCCAGGAGGTGGTGGCCCGCTTCCGCGAGCTCGGGGTGCACCAGATGGCCATCTCCCTGGATGGGGCAAGCCCCGAGGCTCACGATGGCTTCCGGGGGGTGCCGGGCACCTTCGCCCTGGCCCTTAAGGCCCTGGACTGGGCCAGGGAAGTGGGCCTCATGACCCAGGTGAACACCACCGTATCCCGCCACACCTGGAAGGAACTCCCCGGCATCGCGAGATCCTGGCGGAAAAAGGCGTGGCCACCTGGGAGGTCTTCTTCCTGGTGCCCGTGGGCCGGGGGGCCCTTTTGGACCAGCTCTCCCCGGAGGAGTACGAGGAGGTCATGCATCTCCTCTACGAGCTTTCCCGCCGCTACCCCTTCAAGGTGCGCACCACCGAGGGCCCCATGTTCCGCCGCGTGGCCCTGGAGCGCCGCCAGAGGGAAGGGGGAGAGGACGGGG
>BBBL01000380.1 GCA_001311545.1 Thermus kawarayensis JCM 12314
CCTCTTTCTGGACGACGACGATCTCCTCCTGGACCCCGCCTACCTGCACCGGGTCTGGCGGGTCCTCTCCCGGGAGGAGGCGGTGGTCTACGGGGAGGGGGCGCTCCTCCTCCCCCAGGAGGAGCTCCCCTTCCGCCCCGGGGAGGTGGGGGGGTGGCTTCTGAGGGAAAACCGCCTCCTGGCCTCGGGCACTGCCCTCCGGAAGAAGACCTTCTGGACCTGGGGGGCCTGGACGGGGAGATGGGGGACTACTGGGACTGGGACCTCTGGCTTAGGGCCTACCAGGCGGGGCTTCCCTTCCGCTACCTGCGGGGCCGGAACCTGGGGATCAGGGTCCACGGGCAGAACCAGAGCTACGGGGCCCGCCGGGAGGAGCGGGCCTTCTTCCTGAAAAGGCTCGAGGCGAAGCACGGGCTGGGCCCCCTGGTCCTCAAGGACCACCTCTCCTTGGCCTTGGAGGCTTGGGGGAGCGGCCGGGGTCCTGAGTACCGAAAGCCAGAGCGGGGGCCCCAAAAGGGCTTTCCTGGGCATTGGGGTAGGGGCTTGGTGGCAAAACCAAAGGGCCCCAAGGGGGGCCCTTCATGTTGCAGAGCCAGGGCGCGGGCCTCTGGGCGCCCGCCAGGCGTCTAGCGAAGCCTCTGGGGGAGCCGCACCAGCCAGAGGCGGTTCGGGCCCTCCTGGCCGGTGATGGCGAAGTCGTTGTCGTCCATGAGGCCATGGTCTGGCCGTCCTCCAGAAGGGCCAGGCCCTCCAACTTGTCCGTGTCCACCTCGGGAAGCCCCCAGGTTTCCAGGAGGAGACGCCGCTCGGGCAGGGCGATCCCCTTGGCGGCGTAGTCCACCCCTGCCTTGTCCAGCTCGGGGCTTTCCCCCTCGGGGTGGCCCAGGAGGTTGGTGGCCCGGGCGAAGTCCACCACGAAGATGCGGGCCCCGCCCTCGGCCCGCTCCAGGAGGAGGATCCGCTCGTCCCCGAGCCAGGCGGCGGCGCTGAACTTCATGTCCCGAGGGCGGTTGGGCTTGGGGTAGGCCTTGGGGTCGGAGAAGGGCACCAGGTACATCCCCGTGACCCGGACCCGGAGGGGGTCGGCCACGTCCAGGCGGACCGCCCGCGCCACCAGGCTCCGGTCAAAGCCGGGGTCGGAGGTGGGGCCGATGGGGCTTTGCAGGAGGGCCCAGGCGGTCTTGCCGTCCCCCGAGAGGGCCAGGTTCTCCAGGCCCCGGTTGTTGCGCCGCAGGGCGAGGACGGAGGGCAACACGTCCCGCACGGGATAGCTGGCCCCCGGGCGGAGGCCCTTGGGCGTGTAGCGCATGAGGACCCGGCCCCAGGGGTCGGCATACACCAGGGAAGGGGAATGCTCCTCCACCAGCCAGAACGCCCCACCGGGGGCCACCGCCACGTCCTCCGTGTCCAGGCCGTCGGGGTCCAGGGGGAGCCGCTCCCGGCAGGCCTTGTCGGCGAAGGGGATGTCCTCGCTGGGGCGGTTGGGCAGCCCGGTAAGGGGCTTGCCCCCCAGGTTCCTGAGGAAAAGGGTCTTCTCCAGGAGGATGGCCCCTTCCCCCAGGCGGAAGAAGGCCAGGGTGGGGGCGAAGCGGGGCAGGGGGAAGAACTTGCCCCCGGGGCAGTCCCCGTTGGGGCCGCGGTCGGTAAGGCCCACGAAGCGCCCGTTCCCCAGGTAGAAGAGCCCGGAGCCCAAGGAGGGCCGCTGGGCCGTGGGCCAGCCCCCCTTCAGGGCCGCCTCCACCTCTTGGGGGGAGAGGAAGGGGTTCAGGGCCTGGATGGGCGTGGGGGGCAGGGTGTGGACCCCCACCACCCGGGGTTCTTGGGCCAGGGCCAGCCCTAGGAGGAGAGAAGCCAGGACAAAACGCCTCATGCCCGGAGGCTAGAGGCTTCCGTCAGCTCAAGGTCAAGGGCCTCGAGGGCCCGGCGCCAGGCCTCCTCCCGGGCCCTCTCCACCTCGGCCAGGACGCGCCGGGCCTCGACGGTCCCGCCCACCTCCCAGGTAGGCCAGGA
>BBBL01000381.1 GCA_001311545.1 Thermus kawarayensis JCM 12314
GCCTCGTGTTCCCCCCAGGCCTCCAGGGCGATCTCCTTCATGCCAGGGCCTCCTTAAGCTCCGCCTTCAGGTCCTCCACGTGCTCCAGGCCCACGGAAAGCCGCACCATCTCCGGCAGGACCCGGCCTGGGCCTGCTCCTTGGGGGAGAGCTGGGGAGTGGGTGGTGGAGGCGGGGTGGATGGCCAGGGTCCTCGTGTCCCCTACGTTCGCCAGGTGGGAGATGAGCTTAAGGCGGGAGATGAAGCGCTTCGCCGCCTCGTACCCCCCCTTCAGGCCGAAGGTGAGGACGGCCCCCGGCTTCCCCTTGAAGTACTTCTGGGCCCTTTCGTGGTGGGGGTGGTCCTCCAGCCCGGGGTAGTTCACCCAGGCCACCTGGGGGTGGGCCCGAAGCCAGTGGGCGAGGTGCAGGGTGTTTTCCACGTGGCGCTCGGACCTCAAGGAGAGGGTCTCCATGCCCAGGAGGACCACCCAGGCCTCAAAGGGCCCCAGGGCCTGCCCCTGGTCGCGGAGGCCGTCCACCCGGGCCTTGACGATGAAGGCCAGCTCCCCAAAGGCCTCCGTGAGCCTTAGGCCGTGGTAGCCGGGCTGGGGTTCGGTGAGCAAGGGGTAGCGGCCGTTGTCCCAGGGGAAGTTCCCCCGTCCACGATGCCCCCGGCGATCACCGCCCCGTGCCCGCCTGCCCACTTGGTGAGGGAGTGGGTGACCAAGCCGCTCCCCACTCCAGGGGCCTCAGGAGGTAGCCTCCCATGCCGAAGGTGTTGTCCACGATGAGGGCCACCCCCTTTTCCCGGGCGGCCTGGGCCAGGGCCTCGAGGTCGGGGATGTTCAGGGCGGGGTTGCCGATGGACTCCACCCACCAGGCCCGGGTGTTCTCGTCGGTGAGGGCCAAAAACTCCTCAGGGCGCTCCTCGCGGGAGGTGAAGCGCACCTCTATGCCGAGCCTTTTCAGGGTCACCTTGAACTGGTTGAAGGTGCCCCCGTAGAGGTTGGGGGTGGAGACGAGGTTGTCCCCCGCCTGGGCCAAGGTGGTGAGAGCCAAAAACTGGGCGGCGTGGCCGCTTGCGGTGGCCAGGGCCGCCTTCCCCCCCTCCAGGGCCGCGAGGCGCTTCTCCAGCACGTCCACCGTGGGGTTCATGATGCGGGAGTAGATGTTCCCGAACTCCTTGAGGGCGAAGAGGTTTGCGGCGTGCTCGGGGCTTTGGAAGACGTAGCTCGTGGTGGGGTAGATGGGGACCTGCCGGCTGAGCGTGGTGGGCTCGGGCTCGTAGCCCGCGTGGAGCTGTAGGGTCTCAAAGCGCATACGGCCTCCTTGCCAGAGACCCGCCCTGGGGCGCTGGGGCCATCCCTGGGAGGGGCCAAAAAAAAGCCCCCTCCCGGCAAGACCGTTCTCTCGCCAAGAAGGGGTTGGGCGTGGCGCTTACCCCCCTCTCTTATCGTCCCCGGGCGTTTCCCCCGCCCGGGCCGGCCTTGGCACCAGCCCCGCCCGCATCCGGCCATGGAACGGAAGGGGCGGGAGGTTGCCGCGGTTTCACAGGGCCGTACCCTCCACCGCTCTGGATAAGAGAACG
Organism: Thermus kawarayensis JCM 12314; assembly: GCA_001311545.1. Next base: position 1,570 of record BBBL01000381.1, read on the forward strand.
GGCCGGTTTTCGCCGCGCCCCGGCGCGGTTAGGGGCTAGTGTAGGAAAACCTCGGGAGGGTGTCAACCCCTTTGACCTTTGGGCCTTCCTCCCCTATACTGGACTCCGCTACGGGGAGTAGCGCAGCCCGGTAGCGCACCTCGTTCGGGACGAGGGGGTCGCTGGTTCAAATCCAGTCTCCCCGACCACTGGCCGGCCTTCGGGCCGGCTTCTCGTTATACTTTCCCCGTGCGCTTCCTGGCGGGCCTGGCCCTTTTCTTCCTCGGCCTCCACCTGGTTTCCGAGGCCCTTTCGGGCTGGAAGGGGCGCCGCCGCCTGGTGGCCCGGTACTGGGGTCGCCCGCAGGGGCGCTGGCCTACGGCCTTCTCCTGGGGGCTCTCGGGGAGCGGCTCGGGGCTTGGGCTTCTGGCCTTGGCCCTTCTGGAGGTGGGGGTGCTG
>BBBL01000382.1 GCA_001311545.1 Thermus kawarayensis JCM 12314
CCCCAGGCGCACCACCTTCGCCCCCGCCCTCTCCGCCTCCTGGGCGGTGCGGTCCTTTGAGCCGTCGTCCGCCACCACCACGGGGAAGCCCGCTTCCTTGGCCACCCGCACCACCTTGGCGATGGTGGCCTCCTCGTTGTAGGCGGGGATGAGGACCGTGGCCGTCATCAGCCTCCGAGAAGCCTCCTCAGGTCCTGGAAGGTCACCAGGATCACCAAGAGGATGAGGAAGAGGAAGCCAGGTAGTGCACCATGGCCTCCCGCTCCGGGGGGATGCGCAGGAAGCGGGAGAAGAAGAGGAGGAGGATCCTTCCGCCGTCCAGGGCGGGGATGGGGAGGAGGTTGAAAAGGGCCAGGGAAAGGTTGATGGACACCATGAGCTCAAGAAGCCGGAAGGCGCCTTCCTGGGCCGCCCTGCCCGTTTCCGCCACGATGCCCAAGGGCCCCACCACCCCGCTATTGGGGTTGCCGGAGAGGACCCCGAGAAGACCCCCTAAAAGGCCCGCACCATCTCCGGCCCGAAGGATAGGGTGCGCCCCACCGCCAGGAGGAGCCCCTCCGGGAAGCTCACCCGCCGGAAGCGCACCTCGCTGGTAGACCACCCCCAGCTTTTCCATGCCCTCCCGCCAGGTGAGGCGGAGGACCACCTCCTGGCCCTCCCGCAAGAGGGTGAGGGTGTGGGTGCCTGGGGTCTTGAGCCTTTCGATCTCCTGGGGCCGGGAGAGGGGCTTCCCGTCCACGGCGAGGAGGAGGTCCTTGGGCCTTAGGCCCACCTCCTCGGCCGGGCTCCCCGGAAGGACCTCCAGGATCACCGCCCGGCCCGTGGCCTCGGGCACGCCCTGGGCGCTGAAGAGGTAGCCTAAAAGGCCCCAGGCCAGGAGGACGTTCATGACCACCCCGGAGAGGAGCACCAGAAGCTTGCCCGGGAAGGGGAGGGCGTCGTAGCCCCGCCCCCTTTCCTCAGGCAGGAGGCCTTCTATGTCGGCGTACCCCCCCAAGGGGATGGCGGAAAGCCGCCACTCCGTGCCCCAGGCCTGGCGGCGCCAGAGGACCGGGCCAAAGCCCAGGCTGAAGGCCTTGACCCTCACCCCCTGGAGGCGGGCCGCCAGGTAGTGGCCCAGCTCGTGCACGAAGATGCTGATGCCGATGATGACCAGAAACCAGATCAGGCTCATGCCCACCTCTTGGCCTCCTCCCGGGCCCAGGCGTCCACGGCGAAGAGGCTCTCCCATGTTAGGGGGTCCTGGGGGGTGGCTTCCAGCACCCGGGCCAGGATCTCGGGGATGCGGGGGAAGGGGATCTTTCCCCGGAGGAAGGCCTCCACCGCCACCTCGTCGGCGGCGGAGACGGCCACCTGGGCCAAGCCCCCCCGCCTTCCCGCCTCGTAGGCCAGGGCCAGGGCGGGGAAGCGCTTTAGGTCTGGCTCCAAGAACTCCAGGGCCCCGGGCAGGGGGAGGTCCTTTAAGGGGGTTTCCGCCCGCTCGGGGTAGGTGAGGGCGTACTGGATGAAAAGGCGCATGTCCGTGGGGCCAAGCTGGGCCTTCAGGTTCCCGTCCACAAAGCGCACCAGGCCGTGGACGTAGGCCTGGGGGTGGATGAGGACCTTGATCCTCTCCAGGGGAAAGCGGAAAAGCTCCTTGGCCTCGAGGACCTCCAGCCCCTTGTTGAAGAGGGTGGCCGAGTCCACGGTGACCTTGGGCCCCATCCGCCAGCGGGGGTGGCGGAGGGCCATCTCCGGGGTCACCTGGGAGAGGTCCTCGGGGCCCCTCAGGAAGGGCCCACCGCTGGCGGTGAGGATGAGCTCGGCCACGTCCTCCCGCCTCTCCCCCAGGAGGGCCTGGAAGAGGGCGGAGTGCTCCGAGTCCACGGGAGGATCTCCGCCCCCGAGGCCTCCGCCTCCTGCCAGAGGAGGGGGCCCGCCGCCACCATGGCCTCCTTGTTGGCCAGGGCTACCCGCTTGCCCGTCCGCACCGCTACCCGGGTGGGGGAAAGCCCC
>BBBL01000383.1 GCA_001311545.1 Thermus kawarayensis JCM 12314
GGGGCTGGGTGGGGAAGGGGTACGGCTTCCCCCAGGACTGGCTAAGGGTGGGGGCCCCTTCGCCACCCTGGCCCACCCGGTGATGGTCTACCCCAGGCTTCCCGTTAAGCCCGAGCGCCGGGTGGACCTCATCGCCACCCCGCAGAGGCTCCTCCGGTTTTCCTAGAGGGCGAACTCCCGGAGGAGGCCCTCGAGGTCCAGGGCTTCCCGTTGCCCTTGGGCGGGGTAGGCCTCGGGGTAGCGGGGGAGGTAGGCCTTAAGCCGCTCCTCAAAGGTGGGCACCTCCGCCTCCCAGAACACCCCCACCGGGATCCGCTCCCCCCACTCCAGGCTTTCTCCTGGAAAAGCGCCATCTTGCGGTCCAGCTCCTCCGGGGAAAGCCCTGCGGGGACGTGGGGGTCGTAGCCCTCTTCCTGGAGCTTGTAAAGCCTGGGAGCGAACCACTCCTTGGTGTGCAGGTCGTTGTAGGTGGGGCAGGGCTGGAGGACGTGGAGGAAGGCTAGGCCCCTGTGCTCAATCCCCTCCTTGATGAGCTCCTTCAGGCCCTTCACGTCGTAAGCGTAGCCCCGGGCGATCCAGGTGTAGCCCGCGGAGAAGGCCAAAAGCAGGGGATTGAGGCGGCCTTGAGGGTTGGGCTTGGGGAGCTTTTGGTCTTCTCCCCAGGCCCAAGGTGGGCCCGGCCTGGCCCTTGGTGAGGCCGTAGACCTCGTTGTCGTAGAGGATGTAGAGCATGTCCACGTTCCGGCGCCCCGCGGCCACGAAGTGCCCGGCCCCGATGCCCAGGCCGTCCCCGTCCCCGCCCACGGCCACCACCGTGAGGTGGGGGTTGGCCAGCTTAGCCCCCTGGGCCACGGGAAGCACCCGGCCGTGGAGGGTGTGGACCCCGTAGACGTTCAGGTAGTGGGGGGTCTTGGCCGAGCAGCCGATGCCCGAGAAGACCGCCGTCTGGCTGGGATCCCGCCTCAGTTCAAAGAGGGCCATCTGGAGGGCGGAGAGGATGCCGTAGTCCCCGCACCCCGGGCACCAGTCGGGCTGCTTTTCCGCCTTGTAGTCCGCAAGTTTGAGCTCCAGCATCTCAGACTCCCTTCCTAAGCACAAGCCTTTCCGGGGCCTGGCCCTCCCTTACCGCCTTCAGGGCCTCCACGGCCTCGTCCAGGGTGATGGGCCGGCCGTTGTACTTCACCACCCGGTGGTGGACCCGCCTCAGGGTTTCCTGCTGCACGAGGTCGGCGAGCTGCCCCGAGTAGTTGTGCTCCACCGTCACCAGGGTCTTCCCCTCCAGGAGGGGGGCGATCTCCGGGAAGGGCCAGAGGAGGCGGAGGTGGAGGTACCCCACCCCGGAAGGTGGTCCAGGGCCTCCAGGAGGGTGCCCTTCACCGTCCCCCAGCCCAGGACCAACACCTCCCCATCCCGGAAGAGGGTGTACTGGTCCGCGAGGGGGATCTCCTTGCGGGCGAGCTCCAGCTTCCCCATGCGCTTTTCCATCTGGAGCTCCCTGAGCTCCACGTCTTCGGTGATGTGGCCCAGGGGGTCGTGCTCGTCGGAGGTCATCCAGTAGAAGCCCCCAGGGGTACCGATGGGGATGAAGGGGGAAAGGCCGTCCTCCCCCGGGGCGTACCGCTGGTAGGGCCCGAAGCTCCCGGGGGAGAGGCGCTTCTCCCCGTCCAGGGAAAGCACCTTCAGGGCCTCCTTGGGAAGGCTCTGGGCCAGGGAGGCCAGGAACTTGTCCAGGAGGTGGACCACCACCGTCTGGTAGCGCCAGGCCCAGGCGAGGGCCTTCTGGGCGTCCAAGAAGGCGTCCAGGATGTCCCCCGAGGCCAGGACGAGCCTCGGGTACTCCCCGTGCCCGCCCCTTATGGCGAACATCAGGTCCCCCTGCTCCGTGCGGGTGGGAAGCCCGGTGCTGGGCCCTCCCCGCTGGTAGAGGGTCACCACCAAGGGAGCCTCGATCATCCCGCGAAGCCCATGCCCTCGGCCATGACGGCTGAAGCC
>BBBL01000384.1 GCA_001311545.1 Thermus kawarayensis JCM 12314
GATCGCCGCCCCGGGCCCACCCGCCACCTGAAGGTGGTGAAGGAGGGGGAGGAGGTGCGGGTGGAAGTCCTGGAGGGGGAGGCCAGGGTGCGGGAACTGGCCCGCCTCCTCTCCGGCCAGTACACCGAGGCCGCCCTCTCCCACGCCCGGCTCCTCCTGGAGCGCCCCGGGGTCTAGGGCTGAGCCCAGGATGGGGTGGGCCGCGGGCCTAAAGAAGGCCCTTGACCCCCTGGGCCACGTACTGCACCGCCAAGGCGGCGAGGAGGATGCCCAGGACCCGGGTCACCACGTTGACCCCCGTGCGCCCTAGGGCCCGGCGCACCCGGATGGCCGCCCGCAGGAAGAGGTAGGCCAGGGCCAGGACCAAAAAGGCCGTGAGGAGGACCACCCCCACCCCCAGGGGCACCCGCGTGGCCTCCGCCCCCAGGACCAGCACGCTGGCCAAGGCCCCGGGCCCGGCGATGAGGGGGATGGCCAGGGGAAAGACGGAGATGTCCGCCCGCTCCAAGCCTCCTTGGCCTCCTCCTCCGTCTCCCGCTCGTGGTGGGCGAAGACCATCTCCGTGGCGATGCGGAAAAGGAGGATACCCCCGGCCACCCGCAGGGCGTCCAGGCTGATGCCCAGGTAGCCCAGAAGCCCCCGGCCGAAAAAGAAGAAGAAGGTGAGAAGCCCCCCCGCCACCAGGACCGCCTTGCGGGCGATGCGGGCCTGCTCCTTGGGGGAGCGGTCCCCGGCTAGGGCCAAAAACACCGGCACCAGGCCCACCGGGTCCATGACCACGAAGAGGGTGAGGAAGGACTTCAGGAAAAACTCGGGCACGGCTCAGGAGGGGGCCAGCCTCGGCCCCAGGCCCTTCCCCGAAAGGAGAAGCCCGCCGAACTCCTCCTCCAAGGCCTTGGCGTCCTCCTCCGTGCGGGCCACCACCAAAATGGTGTCCTCCCCCGCCAGGGTGCCCACGATCTCGTCCCGCTTCAGGCGGTCTATGAGGAGGGCGATGCCCGAGGCGTGCCCCTCGGCGGTCTTGAGCACCAAGAGGTTGCCGCCCCGGTCCACGTCCTTCACGAAGAGGCCCACCTGCCGCTTTAGCTCCTCGTACACGTCCTCGGGAAGCTCCATGGAGGGGAGGGCGTACTTGTGCCGCCCCTTGCCCAAGGCCACCCGGGCCAAGCGGAGCTCGGCGATGTCGCGGCTCACCGTGGCCTGGGTCACCTCAAACCCGAGCTGGCGCAGGCGCTCCACCAGCTCCTTCTGGGTGCTGATCTCCTCCTTGCGCACGATCTCCTGGATGGCGCGGTGCCGCTCCGCCTTGCTGCGCATACCCACCCCTTAGCGCTTAAGCTCCTTGACCAGGTCCAGTATACGTTCGGCCACTTCCCGCTTCCTCATCCGGGGAAGCTCCAGAACCCGCCCGTCCCTGAGGAGGAGGACCACCTGGTTCTCCAGGCTCCCAAAGCCCACCCCCTCCCGGTTGACCCAGTTGAGGACGATGAGGTCCAGGTTCTTGCGCTTTAGCTTCTCCCTGGCCCGCTCCAGACCCTCCCCGGTCTCCATGGCGAAGCCACCAGGACCCGGCCCTCCTTCTTCTCCCCAAGCTCCTTGAGGATATCGGGGTTCGGCACCAGGCGCAGGACCTTTTCCGCTTCGGCCTTGGGCTCCTTCTCCGCCAGGGTTTTCTCCGGGCGGTAGTCGGCCACCGCCGCCGCCATCACCACGGCCTCCGCCCAGCCGTAGCGGCCGAGGAGGGCCTTTTGCATCTCCAGGGCGCTTTCCACCCGCACCACCTCCACCCCCCAGGGTCGGGAAGGGAGGTGGGGCCCGAGACCAAGACCACCTCCGCCCCCCGGTCCCGGGCGGCCTCGGCCACGGCGTAGCCATCCGCCGGAGGAGGGGTTGGAGATGAAGCGCACGGGGTCCAGATACTCCCGGGTGGGCCCGGCGGAAACCAGGAGGCGGAGGCCCTTCAGGTCCTTGGGGGCGAGGAGGGC
>BBBL01000385.1 GCA_001311545.1 Thermus kawarayensis JCM 12314
TCCTCGTGGGGCTTTCCCTGGCGGGGGGGGCTTCTTCTAAGGGAGAATGGGGGGCATGGAGCGGCTTCTTGAGGTGATGCGCCGCCTGAGGGCCCCTGGGGGGTGCCCCTGGGACCGGGCCCAGACCCACGAGAGCCTGGTGCCCTACCTCCTGGAGGAGGCCAGCGAGGCGGCGGACGCCTCCTGAAGGGGGACCCCAAGGAGATGGCCGAGGAGCTTGGGGACGTCCTCCTGCAGGTGGCCTTCCACAGCGTCATCGCCGAGGAGGAGGGAAGCTTCACCTACAAGGACGTGGAGGCCGCCATCGTGGAAAAGCTCATCCGCCGCCACCCCCACGTCTTCGCCGGGGCCGAGGCCAAGACCCCGGAGGAGGTGAAGGCCCGCTGGGAGGATCTGAAGGCGAAGGAGGGGAAGAAGGGGGACCCTTGCGGCCTCTCCCAGGGGCTTTCCACCCTGCTCCGGGCCTACGAGCTGCAGCGGAAGGGGGTGGACCCGGGAAGCGAGGAGGGGCTGAAGAGGGCCTTGGAGGCGGGGGATTGGGAGGAGGCGCTTTGGCAGCTTTTGGGGCTTTTCGCCAAGAGGGGCCAGGACCCCGAGAGCGCCTTAAGAAGGCGCTTCCTCAGGGCCTGCCAGGGGAGCTAGCCCCTCCTCCGGGCTTCCGCCTGGCGGCGGTGGCCGTGCCCCTTTTGGGGGGGTACCTCCTCTTCACCCAGAGGAGCCCCCACCTTCCCACCCACGCCGGCCAGGTGAGCTTCCCCGGAGGGGTGGTGGAGCCGGGGGAGGGGGTGGTGGAGGCGGCCTTGAGGGAAGCCGAGGAGGAGGTGGGCCTGGAAGGGGCGGAGCCCTTGGGCTTCCTCCCCGCCGCCCTCTCCCCCCAGGGCTTTCTGGTCCAGCCGGTGGTGGTCTACCGCCCCGACCTTCCCCGCCTCCGCCCCAACCCGGAGGAGGTGGCGGAGGTCCTCTTGGCCCCCCTGGAGGAACTCCTGAGGGTGAGGCCCTGGAGCGAGGTGCGCCTGGGGCGCACGGTCTGGCATTTCCCTGGCGGGGGGTGGACATCTGGGGGGTCACGGGGAATATCCTGAAGGCGTTCCTGGAGGTGTGGCGTGAGGCGAGTGGGGATTCTCCTGGCGGACCTTTTTGACGAGCGGGAGTTCCTCTACCCCTACTACCGGGTACAAGAGGCAGGCCACGCCCCGGTGGTCATCGGCCTCGAGGCCAGGGAGTACCGGGCCAAGTCGGGCTTCGCCTGGAAGGCGGAGGTGGGCCCCAAGGAGGCGGGAGAGCTTGCCGCCCTCCTCATCCCCGGGGGCTTCGCTCCCGACTACCTGCGGCGGAGCTCGAGGTCCTGGCCCTGGTCCGGGAGGTGGCGGAAGCGGGGAAGCCCCTGGGGGCCATCTGCCACGGGCCCTGTCCTGGTGAGCGCCGGGGTGGTGCGGGGGAGGAAGGTGACGGGGTTTTTCTCCATCCGGGACGACCTTGTCAACGCCGGGGGCCTTTACCAGGAGGAGGGGGTGGTGGTGGACGGGAACCTGGTGACGGCCCAGGGCCCCAAGGACCTCCCCGCCTTCATGCGGGCCTTCCTCAGGCTCCTTCCAGGGTGAAGCGGGTCCCGGCCTCCCCTTGGCGGACGGCCTCCAATACCCCCCTCTCCCCCTTGGCCACGGCCGCCCAGGGGCGCCCGCCCTGAGGGCGGCGAGGGCCGCCTCCACCTTGGGGATCATGCCCCCTTGGATCACCCCCTCCTCCTTCAGGGCCTCCACCGCTTTTGGAGTAAGCCGGGGGAAGCGGGTCTTCGGGTCCTTGGGGTTCCGGTAGACCCCTTCCACGTCGGTGAGGAAGACCACGGGCCACCCCAGGGCCCCGGCCACGGCGGAAGCGGCGGTGTCGGCGTTGACGTTTAAGGGGCCCTCCTCGTCCAGGGCGATGGGGGCGAGGAGGGGGGTGTAGCCCTTCTCCAGGAGGTCCCGAAGGAGCCCCGCC
>BBBL01000386.1 GCA_001311545.1 Thermus kawarayensis JCM 12314
CTCGAGGACCAGCTCGTAGGCCCGGTCCAGGTCCACCCCCTGCAGGGTGGCGCCGGCGGCGGGGACGTGCCCCCCGCCCCCGAGCTTTAAGGCGATGTTCTGGGCCGAGACCCCGCCCCGGGAGCGGATGGAAACCTTCACCCCCTCCTCCCGCCTGCGCAGGAAGACCGAGACCACGCTCCCCTCTACGTAGCGGATGAGGCCCACGAAGTCGTCGGAGTCCTCCTCTTCCCGCTTGGCGTCCTCGGGGAGGTGGGCGGTGACCAGAAGCCCGCCAAAGTGGAAGGCCACCGTGGAGAGCACCTGGCCCATGAGGCGGAAGTAGGAGGGGGGGCGGAACTGCAGGCGGTCGGTGAGCTCGGCGAGCTTCACCCCGTAGCCCACAAGCTCCGCCGCCACCCGGAGGACCTCGGGGGTGGTGTTGGCAAAGCGGAAGTTGCCGGTGTCGGTGAGGATGCCCGTGAGGACGGGGGTGGCGATCTCCGCCGTCCACTCCACACCCAAGAGGTCTATGAGGTCCTTCACCATCTGGCGGTGGCCGCCTTGGAGGGGTCCACCACGTGGAGGTGGCCGAAGCGGGGGTTGGTGCCGTGGTGGTCAATGTTGATGACGAAGCCCTCCACGGGGACCCCCACCACCCTCGAGGGCTCGGCGCTGTCCAGGGCCACCAGGGTGGCCCCCACGGGAAGCTCCTCCACGGGGTCGGAGTACTCCTCCTCCTTGGGCAAAAAGCGCAGGAAGCGGGGGGGCTCGGCCACCCAGCGGGCGTCCTTGCCCAGGGCCTTGAGGGCCCTATAAAGCCCCAGGGAGCTCCCGATGGCGTCCCCGTCAGGGTCCACGTGGGTGGCGATGTAGATGGGGCCTTCCACCGCCTTCAAGACCTCGGCCACCAGGCCCATCTTTTCCCAGTACTGGGGTTCAGGGGCGTTCCCGTCCACGAAGCTAAGGTATCACGCAAAAGGGTTCTTTACCCGCACCCCTCCGTAGGAAGCGGGGCACATCATGATGGGCTAAAGGTTCCACCCCCCCGCCACCTCCAGCACCTGCCCCGTGAGGTAGGCTCGCGCACGAAGAAGAGCACCGCCTTGGCGATCTCCTCAAGAAGGGCCAGCCTCCCCATGGGAATCTCGTGGAGGGGTTTGGAGACGGAGTTCTCCGCCACCCCGGGAGCCACCACGTTGGCGGTGATGCCCGCCTGGGCGAAGCGCTTGGCGATGGCCTTGGTGTAGAGGATGACCCGGTCTTGGCGATGACGTAGGGGGTGATGTGGGTCCGGGCGAGGAGGTTACCCGCCCCGGCGTAGCCAGGTTGACGATGCGCCCGTAGCCCTGGGCCACCATGAGGGGAAGGACCCTCTGGGTGAGGAGGAAGGTGGCGGTGAGGTTGGTGTCCAGAATGGAGCGCCACTCCTCGAGGCTCACCTCCTCTATGGCTTATAGAGGTAGTCCCCCACGTTGTTGACCAGGACCCCTATGCCCCCCAGGTGGTGGCGCACCTCCTCTACCAAATGGACCACCTCCTCCTCCCGGGTCAGGTCGGCCCGCACCTTGATGGCCTTGACCCCCAGGGCCTCCGCCTCCTTCCGGGTGGCCTCGGCCAGGCCCTGGGAGGTGCGGTAGTGGACGGCCACGCTAAACCCTTCCCGGGCCAGGGCCAGGAGGATGGCCCGGCCGATGCCCTTGGCGCTCCCCGTGACCAGGGCGGTCCTCATCTTCCCTCCAGGTAACTTTGGAGCAGAACGCGGGTGAAGGTGTTTAAGGGAAAGGAAAGCCCCGCTTCCGGCTCCACCCAAGACCATTCCAGAATCTCGGCGCCGGCACGCACCTCCCTTGGGCCTGGGCGAAGTAGTTGATGAGAAGCATGTGGGTGGGCCGGTGGAACTCGGGGCTGAAACGGGCCTCCTGCACCATGGCGAAGCGGATTCCGGTAAGCTCCAACCCCACCTCCTCCCGAAACTCCCGCCTCAGGGCCTCTTCCAGG
>BBBL01000387.1 GCA_001311545.1 Thermus kawarayensis JCM 12314
TCGTAGAAGCCCTGGACCAAGTCCTCGGTGAGGCCCTCCAGGAAAGGCCGGTGCCGGGCCAGCACCTTCCCGTCCTCCACAGGGTGGAAGCGGGCCTGGGGAGGAAGCTGGCCCCAGATGTCCTGGGCGATGGCGTAAAAGCGGGCTAGGTTCTTCTCCGTCATACCTAAGTCAAGGGTACACTCCAAACCGCACGAAGCCCCAGGAAAGCCCTTTTGGGGTACTTAGTGCTCTATCCCCCTCTGGGCGGGGATGCCCTGGTCAAAGGCGTGCTTCACCTTCCGCATCTCCGTCACCGTGTCCGCAAGGGCCAAGAGGGCCTCGAGGGCACCCCGGCCCGTCACCACCACGTGAACGTGGGAAGGCCGGGCCTTTAGGGCCTCCAGGAACTCCTCCAGGGGGATCCAGCCGTAGCGCAGGGGGTAGGTGGCCTCGTCCAGGACCACGAGGTCGTAGGCCCCGGAGAGGATGGCCTCCTTGGCCCGCTCCCACCCCTCCCGGGCCAGGGCGGCCGAGCGCTCAAGGTCCCGGCTTTTCCAGGTGAACCCGTCCCCTAGGCCCTCTATGGGGATGCCGAGCCGCTCCAGGGCCCGGTGCTCCCCGAAGCGGGCGGTCCCGTGCTTCACGAACTGGAAGACCCGCACCTTTAGCCCCCGGCCGAAGGCGCGGAGGGCCAGGCCGAAGGCGGCGGTGCTCTTGCCCTTGCCTTCCCCGGTGTAGACCAGAAGAAGGCCCCGCCTCTCCCCCTTAGGCTTCTCGTAAGGCTTCACCCGCTTAGGCCCTTCCACAGGGCATAGCCTAGCAGGCCGGCGAGCTCGGAAAGGGCGATCATGGCGCCGAGGACGTCCCCGTTGAGCCCGCCAAGGCGCGCCAGGGCGAGCCTCGCCACGCCCCAGGCGGCAAGGAGGGCAAGGAGGGCGGGAAGGGGATAGAGAAGGGGAAGGGGCAGGGCGAGGAGGAAGGGGGCAAGGAGGGGCCCTCCCCGCACCAGCCCCGCCATCCCGGGGTGAAGAAGGGGGTAGCGGTTGAGGAAGGGGAGGGGGACAAAACGGGCCCACCCGGGAAAGAGGAGGAGGAAGAGGGGGTCCCGCACCAGGGCCAGGGCCTGGAAGAGGAGGAGGAGGTAGACGCCCCCCACCCCGAAGGCGAAGGCCCCCAGGTGGGGGTCCTTGAGGATGCGGAGGCGCTCCTCCCTGGGCCTTGCCCCTAAGAGGGCATCTGCCAGGTCCAGGAGGCCGTCCAGGTGCAAAAACCCCGTGAGGCCGAGGAGGAGGGCCACCCCCATGGCGGCGGAAAGCCCGGGGGCAGGGGCGAAAGGGCGAGGAGGGCCAGGGGAAGCCCTAGGAGGTAGCCCACCAGGGGGAAGAAGGCCACGCTCCGCTTGAACTCCCCCTCCCCTACCCCCGCAGGGGCCACGGGCAACACCGTGAGGAGGGCGAGGGCGAGGCGGAGGATCCGGAGCACCTAGAGCGCGCGGGAAAGGGCCTGCCTGAGGTCTTGGGGCAGACCCACCTCCCCGGCCCCCACGAAGGCCAGGAAGCGCCGTTCCAGAGAGTCAAGGGCCTTTCCCTCCACCTCGGAGAGGGGAAGCCTCCTCTCCCGGACAAGGCGGACAAGCAAGGAGCGGGCCTCGAGGTCCAGCCCCTCAAGGAGGTGCTCCAGGGCCTTGGGCTCCAGGAGGTCCTCCAGCGCCAGGCCCTCCTTCACCTCGAGGTCCACGAACCAAAGGGCCACGAGGGAGTGGGGCAGGCGCCGGAGCCAGTCCTTGAGGCCACCTCCTTCCGGGAGGGGTTTCTCCCGCCAGGGCTTTGCGTCTCGAGGCGGCGCATGCGGAGGGGGTGGACCTCGAAGCGGTCCAAGAGCATGGCCCTGCTCCCGAGGGGGACGAGGAAGGCCTCCTCCACCTCCTCCTCCGGGGGAGCCAGGAGGAGCCAGGTGAAGAGGAATTCCTCCGGCCAAAGGGCCCCGGGCGGG
>BBBL01000388.1 GCA_001311545.1 Thermus kawarayensis JCM 12314
CCCTCACCCTCCTCCCGGACCGCCTCCCCGAGGAGGCCCCCTACCGGGAGGTCTACCCCGCCAAGGGGGAGAGGCGGGCGCAGGTGGGGCTCCTTCTGGGGTGCGCCCAGCGGGTCTTGCGCCCCTCCATCAACCAGGCCACCATAAAAGTTCTGCAGGAAAACGGCGCGGAGGTCCTGGTCCTGAAGGAGCAGGCCTGCTGCGGGGCCCTAAACCTCCACGCCGGGGACAAGGAGGGGGCGAGGGCCTCGCCCGGAAGAACCTGAAGGCCTTCCGGGAGGTGGACCACGTGGTCACCAACGCCGCCGGGTGCGGCTCGGGGATGAAGGAGTACCCCCTCCTCTTCCTGGGGGAGCCCGAGGAGGAGGAGGCCCAGGCCTTCGCCGCCAAGGTGAAGGACGTGGCGGTGCTCCTGGACGAGCTGGGCTTCGCCCCGCCCAAGGCCCCTTCCCGGCCCCTCAAGGTGGCCTACCACGACGCCTGCCACCTGGCCCACGCCCAAGGGGTGAGGGAGGCCCCGAGGAGGCTTCTAAAGGCGGCGGGCCTCGAGGTCTTAGAGCCAGGGAGTGGGAGCTCTGCTGCGGTTCGGCCGGCACCTACAACCTCTTCCAGCCGGAGATCGCCGAGGCCTTAGGAAGGAGGAAGGCGGAAAACCTAAAGGCCACGGGGGCGGACCTGGTGGCCACGGGCAACATCGGCTGCCTCACCCAGATCCAGGCCTACCTGGACCTCCCCGTGCTGCACACGGTAGAACTCCTCGCCCTCCTCTACGAGGGGAAGGACCCCTTGGCTTGACATGCATACGCTTATGCACCTTGCTTAAAGCATGGCCCTCACCATCCGCAACCGGGAGGTGGAGCGTCTGGCCGAGGAGGTGGCCCGCCTCGCCGGGGAAACCAAGACCGAGGCCGTAAGGAAGGCCCTGGAGATGCGCCTTAGGGAACTCCAGCGGAAGCGAAACTTTGACCGGGTGATCCGCTTCCTGGAGGAGGAGGTCTGGCCCCAGATCCCGCCGGAGCTTTTGGGGAAGGGAATCGCCAAGGAAGAGATCCTGGGGTACGGCAAGGAGGGGTACTGATGGTACTGGACACCTCCGTCCTCCTCGCCCTACTCTTCCGGGAAGAGGGGTACGAGGAGCTTTTGGAGCAACTCCGGCGCACCCGCCCCCACAGGGTAGCCGCCCCCACCTTGGCCGAAGCGGGAATCGTCCTGGGCGCGGCTGGGCTTTGAGCGGGTGCATCCTCTCTTTGAGCTCCTAACCGAGCTCCAGGCCGAGATCGTGCCCTTCACCGAAGGGCATGCCCGGGAAGCCATTTCCGCTTACCGGCGCTACGGGCGGGGCAGGCACCCCGCCGGGCTCAACTTCTTTGACCGGACGGACCTGGCGTGGAAGCCCTCCTGAAGGAAGCCTTCCTGGAGGCCCTAAAGGCCACGGACCCCTACCGCCTCACGGCAAGGCACCTTCCCCCCTGGCGGCCGGACCTCGTCCTAGCGGTGGGGAAGGCGGCGGCCCCCATGCTCCAGGCCGCCCTGGACCGCTACGGGGAGGTCCCCTACCACCTCACCCTGCCCAAGGGGCAGGACGCCCGGGGGCTCAGGGCGGTCTTCGCTCGCCATCCCGTCCCTGACGAGGAGAGCCTCCGGGCGGCGGAGGAGGTCCTGGCCCTCCTCCAGGGGCTTTCCCCGAGGGCGCGGGTTTTGGCCCTGGCCTCGGGCGGGGGAAGCGCCCTCTGGTGCGCCCCCCTGGGGATCTCCCTGGAGGAAAAGCAGGCCCTCACCGAGGCCCTCTTGCGGAGTGGGGCCAGCATCCACGAGGTGAACGCCGTGCGCAAGCACCTCTCCCGCATCAAGGGAGGCAGGGCCCTCCTGGCCACGAGGGCTAAGTCCACGTCCTCCTCCTCTCCGACGTGCCGGGGGACGACCCCGCGGTCATCGCCTCCGGCCCCTTCCACCCCGACCCCACC
>BBBL01000389.1 GCA_001311545.1 Thermus kawarayensis JCM 12314
GGAACTCAGGGTGGGCCAGGCCCTGCCCGAGCCCGACTTCACCGCCCAGGTGCTCCCGGCGGCCAGCCTCTCCGACCTGGACCCGGTGGAGGTGCTGCGCTTAAGGCGCATCCTGGAGGAGCGGGGGAGCAACCTGGCGGCCTTGCCGGACCTCGAGCTTCTCTTCGCCCTGGGCCTCTTGGAGCGGGTGGAGGGGGAGGAGCGCCCCACGGTGGCGGGCCTCCTCCTGGCGGGGACGCCCCTCGCCTTGAGGCGGCTTCTTCCCCAGGCCGAGGTGAGCTACTACTTCCACGAGGCCGAGGAGGGGTACGCCTTCCGGGAGGACCTCCTGAGGCCCATCCCCGCCCTCCTGGAAAGGCTTCGCGACCTCATCCAGGCCCGCAACCGGGTGCGCTACCTCACCGTGGGGCTCTTCCGCCTCGAGGTCTGGGACTTTGACCAGGAGGTCTACCGGGAGGCTCTCCTGAACGCCCTGGTCCACCGGGACTGGCAGAGCCGGGACGCCATCCAGGTGCACCACCACCGGGACCGCCTGGAGGTCTCCAACCCCGGCGGCTTCCCCCCCGGGATCACCCCGGAAAACGTCCTCCGCCACCCTCCCAAGCGGCGGAACCCCCGCCTGGCCGAGGCCCTCTACCGCCTGGGCTACGTGGAGCGGGCGGGAAGCGGGGTGGACAAGATGTACCGCCTCCTCCTCAAGTACGGCAAGGAGCCCCCGGAGTACCGCCTTTTTCCGGAGGCCCTGACCCTCGTCCTCTACAACCCCGAGCTGGACGAGGCCTTCGTGCGGGAGCTAGCCGAGGCCCAGGAGCGCTTCGGGGCCTTCAGCCTGGACCACCTCATCGCCGTGGCCCACCTGAGGCGGGTGGGGGAGGCCACCCTGGGGGAGCTTTCCCGCGCCCTGCAGCTTCCCGAGGAGGCCTCGAGGCGGGTCCTCGCCCGCATGGAGCGCATGGGGCTTGTGCGCAAGGAGGGGGGCAGGTACCATCTGGCCCGCAAAGACCCCTTGGCCGAACGGGCCCTGGGTCTTCTGGAAACCCCCAGGCCCAGGCGGGACCTGGAGGAGGCCTTGGGCCTTTCCCGGAGGGGGGTCCTGGCCCTTCTCCACCGCCTCACCCGGGAGGGCCGGGTGGAAAGGGTGGGCCGGGGAGCGGCCACCCGCTACCGCCGCAGGGGGTAGCCCGTGGTCCACCTCGCCCTTTACCAGCCCGAGATCCCGCAAAATGCGGGCAACGTGGCCCGCACCGCCGCCGCCTTGGGCTTTCCCCTCCACCTCATCCATCCCCTGGGCTTTCTCTTGGGAAGCCCCAAGCTCAAGCGGGCGGGGCTGGACTACTGGCCCCACGTGGACCTCCGGGTCCACGATACCTTTGAGGCCTTCCTCCAGGCCCTGCCCCCGGGGACCAGGGTCTTGGCCTTCAGCGCCCGGGCGGGGGAAGACCTGTACCAGGCCCGCTTCCTCGAGGGGGACTGCCTCCTCTTCGGCCCCGAGACCCGGGGGCTTCCCCAGGAGGTCCTGGCCCGCTTCCCCGCCCTCAGGATCCCCATGCCGGGGCCCGTGCGCTCCCTGAACCTGGCGGTGGCCGTGGGGGTGGCGGCCTACGAGCCTACCGCCAGCTTAAGGCCCGCTCCTAAAGGGGCGGAAGAGGCCAGAATAGAAGCGTGCGGGCTTATTCCACCGCCCACCTCTCCTTCCCCCTGCCTGAGGGGCACCCCTTTCCCCTCTACAAGTACCCGGGGGTGGCCGAGGCCCTGGAGGGACTTCTCCACATCCTTCCCGCTCCCGAGGTTCCCCGGGAGGCCCTCTTCCTGGCCCACGACCCGAACTACTTGGAACGGCTCTTCGGCGAAGGGCTCAGCCGGCAGGAGTCCTTGCGGCTTGGCCTGCCCTTCAGCCGGGGCCTTCTCCTCCGCGCCCTCCACGCCGCCGGGGGGACCCTCGCCGCCGCCCTGGACGCCCTG
>BBBL01000390.1 GCA_001311545.1 Thermus kawarayensis JCM 12314
GCCCGGGAGGGGGCCATGGTGGCCCTCTCCGACCTGAGGCCCGAAGGGAGAGAGGTGGCCGGGGAGATCGGGGGGTTTTTCGTCCAGGCGGACCTTGCCGAGGAGAGGGACCGGGTGCGCTTCCTGGAGGAGGCGGCCCACGCCCTGGGGCGGGTGGACGTCCTGGTGAACAACGCCGCCATCGCCGTCCCCGGCTCGGCCCTCACGGTGCGGCTTCCCGAGTGGCGGAAGGCCTTGGAGGTGAACCTCACCGCCCCCATGCACCTCTCCGCCCTGGCCGCCCGGGAGATGCAAAAGGTGGGGGGTGGGGCCATCGTGAACGTGGCCAGCGTCCAAGGGCTTTTTGCCGAGCAGGAAAACGCCGCCTACAACGCTTCCAAGGGGGGGCTTGTTAACCTCACCCGCTCCTTGGCCCTGGACCTCGCTCCCTTGGGCATCCGGGTGAACGCCGTGGCCCCGGGGGCCATCGCCACGGAGGCGGTCTTGGAAGCCATTATGCTTTCCGAGGACCCCGAGAAGACCCGCCGGGACTGGGAGGACCTGCACGCCCTAAGGAGGCTCGGGCTCCCCGAGGAGGTGGCCGAGGCCGTGCTCTTCCTGGCCTCGGAGAGGGCCAGCTTCATCACCGGGGCCATCCTCCCCGTGGACGGGGGATGACGGCGAGCTTCATGATGGCGGGCCGCCCGGTGTAGTCCCAGGGCCCCGGGGGATTTCTGGGGCACGGGAGGCTACTGGGCGTGGTCCTTGTAGGGCTCGCCCCGGAGGTCGGAGACCAGGTGCACGGCCACATAGGCCCCGTCCCCGGCGCTCACAATAGCGTGGCCCGGCACCTTGCCCCGGGCCACCCCGGCGGCGTAGACCCGGGGGTAGCTGGTGCGCCCTCCTTCGTCGGTGTCTATGTAGGTGCCCCGGCGGGTGAGGCCCAGGAGGGAGGGCAGGGTGGGGTCCTTGTGGGTGCAGAGGAGGAGCCTTTCCGCCTCCTCCGGGCCCCCGTCGGTTTCCACCTCAAAGACCCCGCCCATGTCCCGCACTCCCCGCACCAGGCCTTTCCGCACCTCGGCCCCGTAGCGTTCGGCGTGCTCCCGCAGGCGTCTTAGGAGCTCTTCCCCCGAGGGCTCGTCCAGTAGCCCAGGGTAGTTGGGCACCTGGCGCACCTGGGCGATCTTGGCGTGGCCGCCGTCCAGCACCAGGACCTTGAGCCCGGCCCGGGCCAGGAAAAGGGCGGCGGAAAGCCCAGAAGGCCCCCCGCCCACCACGAGAACGTCCCACATAGCACCTCAAAGTATAGGCGAGGGAGGCTTAAGCGCCGGGTATAATGGGCGGCGCATGCTTTTGGACGACCGCTACCCGGTTTTGGAGACCCTAAGGGCCCAGGAGGGCGTCACCCTCTACCGGGTAGAGGGGGGGTTGGTCTTCTTCTTTGAGGTGAAGACCCCGGAGGACAAGGAGCGCTTCTACCGCTTCCGGGCCGCCGTGCGCAGGCTGGCGGAGCAGGGCCTTCTGGAGGCCCAGGTCTCCGCCAAGCCGGGCCGCCACTACGTCTTCTTCCCGGAAAGGCCCCTGGCCCGAAAGTCCCCGCCCAAGGAGGCCCTGGAGGCCCTGGCCCCCCTGGGCTTCGGGCGGGAGCACCTGGCCATGGCCGAGGACGGGGTAGCCTACCTCTCCCCCTGGCCCCTTCAGGGCAGGCTCCCCAGGACCCAGGCGCCCCGGCCCGGGGGCCGGTTCTTCGGGGTGGCCCCGGGCCTCCTCCTCCTCGCCCTGGGCCTCTGGCTTCTGGGCCAGGGCCTCTACCGCTACTTCAACCCGCCGGAGTACGCCGTGCCCGAGCTGGTGGGCAAGAGCGCCCGCGAGGCCTTTCTCCTCCTCAAGGACACGGGCCTGCGCCTGGAGGTGGTGGAGGGGAACGACCCCACCCGGCCCAAGGAGGTGGTCCTGGACCAGGACCCCCCCGCCCGG
>BBBL01000391.1 GCA_001311545.1 Thermus kawarayensis JCM 12314
CCCCCTTCACCACCTCCACCCTGCAGCAGGCCGCCAGCAGCCGCCTGGGCTACACCGCAAGCCGCACCATGCGCATCGCCCAGCGCCTCTACGAGGGGGTGGACCTCCCCGAGGGCACCGTGGGCCTCATCACCTACATGCGCACGGACTCGGTGCGGGTGGCCCCGGAGGCCCTGGCCCTGGCCCGTGAGGTCATCGGGGAGGCCTTTGGGAGGGAGTTCCTGCCGGAGGCCCCCAGGGTCTACAGGAACCGAAAGGAAGGGGTCCAGGACGCCCACGAGGCCATCCGCCCCACGGACCCGAGGCGCACCCCGGAAAGCGTGCGCAAGTACCTTTCGAGGAGGAGTACCGCCTCTACGAGCTCGTCTGGCGGCGCTTCCTGGCCAGTCAGATGAAGGACGCCCTCTACGAGCAAACCACCCTCCTCCTCCAGGACGAGGAAGGCCGCTACGTCTTCCGGGCCTCGGGCTCGGTCCTCAAGTTTGAGGGCTACCTCAGGGCCTGGGGCCGGGGCCCGTACGAGGAGGAGGAAGAAGCCCCCCCGGTGCCCGCCCTGCCCGAAGGGGCTTTGGCGGAGCTCCTTCGGGCCGTCCCCGAGCAGCACTTCACCGAGCCCCCGCCCCGCTACACGGACGCCAGCCTGGTGAAGACCATGGAGGAGCTGGGGATCGGCCGCCCCTCCACCTACGCCCCCACCCTCGAGACCCTGGAGAAGCGGGGCTACGTGGAAAGAAGGGGGCGCACCCTCCTCCCCACCCCCCTGGCCGCCGGGTAACCCACTACCTCAAGGAGCGCTTCCCCCAGGTGGTGGCCTACGAGTTCACCGCCCGGATGGAGGACCGCCTGGACGAGGTGGAGGAGGGCAAGGCCCCCTGGCCCAAGGTGGTCTGGGAGTTCTACGAGCTTCCTGGGGGAGCTCGCCCAGGTGCCCAAGAAGACCTGCCCTAAGTGCGGCAGGCCGCTGGAACTCAAGGTAAGCCGCTACGGCCAGTTCTTGGGATGCACGGGCTACCCCGAGTGCACCTACACCGAACCCCTGGAGAGAAAGGAGGCCGAGCCCATCGGGGAGGCCTGCCCCAAGTGCGGAAGGCCCCTTCTCCGGAAGGAGGGGCGGTACGGGAGCTTCATCGCCTGCTCGGGCTACCCGGAGTGCGACTACACCCGGGACGACGGCCGCCCCACGGGCCACACCTGCCCCAAGTGCGGTGCCCGGGTCCTGGAAAAGCGGAGCAGGCGGGGCAAGCCCTACTACAAGTGCGAGAACAACGCCTGCGACTTCCTCTCCTTCTACCCCCTCCTGGACAGGACCTGCCCGGCTTGCGGCTGGCCCCTGGTGAAGAAGGGGGAGGGGGCCTGCCTAAACCCCGGCTGCCCGGAGCACGACCCCAGGCTCCTCCCTGCCCCCAAGGTCGCTCCGCCCCCGGGCCAAGGCCGAGGAGCCAGGAGGTCCTCCAAGGTCAGCGAAGCTACCTTGAAGGCCGCCCCGCCCAAGGACTGGGAGGAGCTCGAGCCCTTCCTCCAGGAGCTTCCCCCCGAGGAGCGCCGGGCGGCGGAGGCCCTGGCCCAGGGCAAGACCCTGGGCCAAGAGGAGGCGAGGCTCGCCCGGCGGGCCCTCTTTAAGCTCCGCATGAAAAAGGGCCGGGCCCGGAAGGAGGTGGCCCCGGCCTGATGCAGAGCTACAAGCTTCACCTCCTTCGCCTGGCCCGGGAGGGCCGGGTGGAGGTGCCGGGCCTTCCCCTAAAGGCCTACGCCCTAAGGGAAGGGGAGGAGCGTTCCCAAAGGGCCTTCTACCTCCTTCTGGAGGGGGAGCTGGTCATTGACCTGCCGGAGGGACGGTACCTGCACCTTCGGCGGGGGGAGGGGGCTTGGGTGGGGGAGCCCCACCGCCTCCTTCCCGTGGAGCGGGCGGTGCTTCTGGGAGCTTCCGGCCTAGGCC
>BBBL01000392.1 GCA_001311545.1 Thermus kawarayensis JCM 12314
CCCAGTCCGCGGCGGGCATGGGGCGCCTGCCCTCGGGCTGGACCTCCAGGAGGCGGATGAGCCCTCCCCGGTGCCCACCAAAACCCCTTCCCGGTCCACCGCCTGCACCACCCAGGGGTCCCTTGCCCGGCCTCGGGGCGCATCCTTAAGACCTTCACCCTCTTGCCCCCGTGGAAGAAGAAGCTTCCGGGCCAAGGCTGCACCCCCCGGTGGCGGTTAAAGACGGCCTGGGCGCTCTCCCCGAAGCGATCCGGCCTTCCTCCTTGGCGAGGAGGGGCGCGTAGCTGGCCTCCCCCTCCTGGGGGACGGGGGTGCGCTGGGGAAGCTCCTCCAGCACCCTTAGGAGGAGTTCTATCCCCTGGTCGCGGAGCCTCTCGGAGAGGGCCACCGCGTCCTCCTCCGGGAGGATCTCCGTGCGCCAGACGGCGTAAAGGGGCCCGGTGTCTAGGCCCTCCTCCGTTTTCATGATGGAAACCCCCGTCTCCTTCTCCCCGCGGATGAGGGCCCACTGCACGGGGGCAGGCCCGCGGTACTTGGGAAGGAGGGAGGGGTGGAGGTTGAGGAAGCCGTAAGGAGGAATCTCCAGCACCTCTTTGGGCAGGACCTTGCCGTAGCGGCGGTGACGGCCACCTCCGGGGCGGCCTTTTTGAAGGCCTCCAGAAACTCCCGGTTTCCCTTGAGCTTGGCGGGCTTGAGCACCGGGAGGCCGTGGGCCTCGGCGTACCGGGCCACGGGGCTTGGGGTGGGCTTCAGGCCCCTTCCCTGGGGCTTATCCGGCTGGGTCACCACCAGGACCACCCGATGGTGGCGGTTCAAAGCGTCCAGGACCGGCACCGCCCAGAGGGGCGTGCCAAAGAAGGCCACCCTCATCCCTGGGAAAGCTCCTTTAGAAGGGCCCGGGCTTCCTTTTGGAAGCGGGCGAGCTCAAAGCGGTTTTCCTCCAGAAAGGCCTCCCGCTTGGGCCTGGGCAGGCGCTCAAAGAAGAGGATCCCGTCCAGGTGGTCTATCTCGTGCTGGAAGACCCGGGCCAGGTAGCCCTCGAGCTCCAGGGTCTTTGGGGTCCCTTCCTCGTCCTGGTAGGCCACGCGGATGCGCTCGGCCCGGGGCACCTCCTCGGAGTAGAGGCCGGGCAGGGAGAGGCACCCCTCCGTGCCCTCCAAAAGGCCCTCCCGGTGGGTGATGACGGGGTTGGCCACCACAAAGACCCGGCGCACCAGGTGGCGCAGGGGCCTTTCCTCCTCCTCGGGCTCGTCGGCGTACTCCACGGCCACGAAAAGCCGTTGGGAAAGGCCGATCTGGGGGGCGGCAAGGCCCACCCCCCGGGCCTCAAACATGGTTTCCAGCATGTCCTCGGCGAGCTTTTTGAGGCCGGAGAAGTCCTGCACCGGGCGGGCCTTTCTGCGAAGCACCGGGTCCCCGTAGAGGCGGATGGGGTAGATCATCCTATTCATTCTAGCGCAAACCGCGCCCTTCCCCAAACCTGGCCCAGGGGGCGCACCCCCTCGGGGAGGTCCAGGATCCAGGGACCCACCACCTCCCCGGGGCGGAACCCCCCCTGGGGCCTGGCCTCTACCGCCTCCAGCCCCTCCAAGGCCTCCCGGGGCCCCACCACCTCCAGGGTCTTGGGGGTGTAGTCCAGGACCTTGAGGCCCGGGGGAGGCTTCAGGGCCAGGGCCACCTCCTTGCGGAAAAGGCCCTTTCCCGGGCCACCACCTTGACCCTCGAGGGGGAAACCTCCACCCCGGGAAGAGGACCTTCCGGCCCGAAGGCGGTGAGGGCCACCTCCCCCGTGCCCAGGTCTATCCCCAAGGCGCTCACCGCCACCTCCACCCGGCTCCTGGGGCCCTTGGCCTCCACCCGGTCGGGCTCCGTGTGCACCCAGGCCCCCGGGGCGTAGACCTCCACGGGCAGGGTGCGGGTGAGGAGG
>BBBL01000393.1 GCA_001311545.1 Thermus kawarayensis JCM 12314
CGCGGCGCTATGCCCCTGGCCTCCCCCAAGAAGCCCCTGGCCCAGGGCGAGGCCCAAACCCAGAGCGAACCCCAGCAAGCGCCTCCCCATACCCCAAGCTTAACCGGGGCGCCCTAAGCGCCGCTTAAGGGTATGATGGCCCCTTGATGGTGCGCCGCGCCCTGGAAGAGGCCGTTCGCGAGGCCCTAAAGGAGATGGGCCTGGACCTCCCCCTGCGGGTGGCCAAGGCCCCCAAGGACAAACCCGGAGACTACGGGGTGCCCCTCTTCGCCCTGGCCAAGGAGCTCAAAAAGCCCCCCCAGGCCATCGCCGAGGAGCTCAAGGGCCGCCTGCGCCTCCCCCCCTTCGTGGAGGAAGCCATCCCCGTGGAGGGTACCTGAACTTCCGCCTCTCCACGGAGGCCCTCCTGGAGGAGGCCCTAAAGGAAAGGAAGCCCTTCCCCAAGCGGGAAGGGCTGGTCCTGGTGGAGCACACCTCGGTGAACCCCAACAAGGAGCTCCACGTGGGCCACCTGCGGAACATCGCCCTGGGGGACGCCCTGGCCCGCATCCTGGCCTACGCCGGGCGGGAGGTCCTGGTCCTCAACTACATTGACGACACCGGCCGCCAGGCCGCCGAGACCCTCTTCGCCCTCCGGCACTACGGCCTCACCTGGGACGGGAAGGAGAAGTACGACCACTTCGCCGGCCGGGCCTACGTGCGCCTGCACCAGGACCCCGAGTACGAGAAGCTTCAGCCCGCCATTGCGGAGGTCCTCCACGCCCTGGAAAGAGGGGAACTCAGGGAGGAGGTGAACCGCATCCTCCTCGCCCAGATGGCCACCATGCAGGCCCTTTCGGCCCACTACGACCTCTTGGTGTGGGAGTCCGACATCGTGCGGGCGGGGCTTCTGGAAAAGGCTCTGAAGCTCCTGGAGGCAAGCCCCCACGTCTTCCGCCCCACGGAAGGGAAGTACGCCGGGGCCTTGGTCATGGACGCCAGCCCCTTCATCCCCGGCCTCGAGGACCCCTACTTCGTCCTGGTGCGCTCCGGGGGGGCGGCCACCTACTACGCCAAGGACATCGCCTTCCAGTTCTGGAAGATGGGCCTTCTGGAGGGCCTCCGCTTCCGCCCCTACGAGAACCCCTACTACCCGGGCCTTCGCACCAGCGCCCCCGAAGGGGAGCCCTACACCCCCAGGGCGCAGGAGACCATCAACGTCATAGACGTGCGCCAGAGCCACCCCCAGGCCCTGGTGCGGGCCGCCTTGGCCCTGGTGGGGCGCCGGGAGCTCGCCGAGGGCGCCTTCCACCTGGCCTACGAGACCGTCCTCCTGGAGGGCAAGCAGATGTCCGGGAGGAAGGGCCTCGCCGTGAGCGTGGACGAGGTCCTGGAGGAGGCCAGGAAACGGGCCTTGGCCATCATCGAAGAGAAAAACCCGAGCCATCCCAACAAGGAAGAGGCCGCAGGGATGGTGGCCCTGGGGGCCATCCGCTTCGCCATGGTGAGGACCGAGCCCAAAAAGCAGATAGACTTCCGCTACCAGGAGGCCCTCTCCTTTGAGGGGGACACGGGGCCTTACATCCAGTACGCCCACGCCCGGGCAAGCAGCATCCTGCGCAAGGCGGGGGGCTGGGGAAGCCCGGACCTGGACCAGGCCACCCCCTACGAGCGGGAGCTGGCCCTGGCCCTCTTGGACTTCGAGGAGGCGGTCCTGGAGGCCGCCCTGGAAAAAGCCCCCCACATCCTGGCCCAGTACCTCCTGGACCTGGCGGGAAGCTGGAACGCCTACTATAACGCCAAGGAGGGGGACCGGCCCGCCACCCCGGTCCTCACCGCCCCCAAGGGCCTGCGGGAGCTCCGCCTGGAACTGGTGCGAAGCCTCCAGGAAACCCTCAGGACCGGCCTCGGCCTCCTCGGCATCCCCGCCCCCGAGGTAATGTAA
>BBBL01000394.1 GCA_001311545.1 Thermus kawarayensis JCM 12314
CTTCCGCCTGGAGGAGGCGGCGAGGAAGCGGGGGGTCTTCCCGGAGGGCGGGTGAAGGCCTTCGCCTGGCTCCTCTCCTGCCTGGTCCCGCCCCTTCTGCCCCTCTTCCTGGGGCTGTCCTGGGCGAGGCTTCGGGAGGCCTACCTCGGGGCCTGGCCCTTTTCCTTCTGGTGCTCTTGCGGGGTTGGTGGGCGGTGGCGGTGGCGGCGCCTTTTGCCTTCTTCGCCAGCTACCTTTCGGGCAAGGGGGCGGAGCGTTCCGAAAGGCCCTTCCCCGGGGAAGGGACTTCCCTGGAGAGCCTCACCTCTCTGCCGTTCGGGAGCAAGGAGTACTGGCGCTTCCGCTGGGGGGCTTTCTATGGCCTGCCGTGGGCTGTGGGGGTGGCCCTCTTCTGGGCGGGGCTTTTGGCCGGGAGGGGGGCTTTTGTGCTCTTTGGGCTTGCCCTCGCCTTGGCGGGGCGGCTCCTGGTGGAGGGGCTCCTCGAGGGGCTCGTGGAGGAGGTGTAGCGGCTCTCCTCACGCCCACCTTGCGCCGGGGCGCACCTTTCCGGTAAACTTCCGCTATGCAAAGGGAGCGGCTGGTTCCCCTCCTGGAGTGGGCGCGCAGAGAGGGGATGTCGGAGAGCCTGGCCCGCAAGTGGATCAAGGAGGGCCGGGTGGAGGCGGTCCGTCTCGGCCACTACTGGTACATCCCCGAGGTGGTGGACGGCCCCGAGCAGAGGACCCAGACCTACACCCTCTTCACCCACGCGGGCGGGGCGGGGAAGACCTCCCTGGCCAGGGATGTCGGGTTTGAGCTGGCCTCGAGGGGCTACCGGGTCCTCCTGGTGGACGCCGACCCCCAGGCCAACCTCACCGCCTGGCTCGGGGTGGATCCTGCTCGGTGGCCGACGAGGAAACCCTCCTCAAGGTCATTCGCCAGGATGTCCTCCCCCGTCCCCGGCAGGTGGGCCGGAACCTCCACCTCGTCCCCGCTTCCGTGAACCTGGCCGTGGGGGAGCTGGAGCTGGACCGCAAACCCCTGGGGGCCCTGGCCCTGCGCACGGCCTTGGAGAGGGTGGAAGGGGAGTACGACCTGGTGCTGGTGGACTCCCTGCCCTCCCTGGGTTCCTTGGCGGTGATGGCCGCCCTGTCGGGGGACGGGCTTTTGGTCCCGGTGGAAACGGGGGCCAAGGGGGTCCAGGCCTTGAAGGCGGTGGTCCAGGTGGCCAAGGAGTACCGCGAGGCCCTGAGGAAGGTGGACCCCGAGCGGGTTTCGGGAAGGGGCCACATCATCTCGGCCTTTATCCCCACCAAGTACGACGCCAGGACTCAGGGGGACAACAGGGTGCTCCAGACCATTGGGGAGCTGGAGGAGATCGCCCCCGTGGCCCCTCAGGTGGCTTACCGTCCCGGTCCTCACAGGCGGGCCACCGAGGGACAGGTCCCCATCCAGCTCACGGGGGACCGGGAGGCCGCCGAGGAGGTGGCCCGGCTCACGGACTTCCTGCTCAGGAAGGTCTTCCGCTTTGAGGAGGTGATGGCGTGAGCGCCATCCGCGCTTACCTTAAGGGCCTGGTGGAGGAGGCCAAGAGCCCGGCCTCTTCCGCCCTCCCGCTGGACGCCCTCGTCCCCCAGTTCCAGCCCCGGAGGCGCTTCGAGGGGCTCGAGGCCCTCGCCCACTCCATCCGGGAGAAGGGGCTCCTCCAGCCCCTCCTGGTGCGGCCCCTAGGGGACGGGAAGTACGCCATCGTGGCGGGGGAGAGGCGCTACCGGGCCGCCAAGATGGCGGGGCTCTCCGAGGTCCCCGTGCGGGTGGTGGAGCTCTCGGAGAAGGAGGCCCGCCTCCTCGCCCTGGTGGAGAACCTGCAGCGGGAGGACCTGAACCCCTACGAGGAGACCACAGGGGTCCTCGTCC
>BBBL01000395.1 GCA_001311545.1 Thermus kawarayensis JCM 12314
CCCGAGCCCCAGGCCCGCACGGTGAGCCTGGCCTTGAACCTCCCCCGGAGGCGGAGGGCAAGGAGGTGCGCCTGGTCCTCCTGGACGAGCGGGGGGAGCAGGTGGTCTACCAGGGGATGGGACGGGAAGGCCTGCGGCTGGAGGGGAGTTACCAGGTCCAGGGAGAGGCCCGCTTCCGCCTCTACCTGGACGGGGAGCTTTTCCAGGAATGGGCGCCTGAGGGGAAGGTGGGCCGAGGAGGAGGCCCTGCGCTTCCTCCTGGGGAAGGGCTACCGCCTCCTGGGAAGGAACCGCCGCACCCCCTTTGGGGAGGTGGACCTCTTCCTGGAGAAGGAGGGGGTCTACGTGGTGGTGGAGGTGAAGCAGCGGGCCTCCGCCCGCTTCGGCGCGCCCCTGGAGGCCATTACTCCGGGGAAGGTGAGGAGGCTCCTGCAAAGCGCCCGCTTCCTCCTGGGGCGGGACGACCTGCCGGTGCGCCTCGAGGCGGTCTTGGTCCAGGGGACCCCCGGCGACTTCCGCCTGGAGCACCTTGTCCTGGAGCTCTAGGGGTAAGCTAAGGCCTGTGTTTAGGAACCTTCGGGCCTACCTCGAGGCCTTGGAGAGGCGGGGCGAGCTCCACCGCATCAAGGTCCCGGTGAGCGCCGAGCTGGAGATGGCCGAGATCGCAGACCGGGTGGTGAAAAGGGGAGGCCCCGCCCTCCTCTTCGAGCGGGTGGTGGGGAAAGACTTCCCCGTGGCCATGGGCCTTTTCGGCACCCGGGAGCGCACGGCCTTCGCCCTGGGCGTGGAGGACCTGGACGAAGTTGCCCGCAAGGTGGAGGTCCTTTTGGCCCTGAAGCCGGGGAAGGGGGGGTTTTCCGCCCTTTTGGCCCTCCTTCCCAAGCTCCCCCTCCTTGGGGCTTCTTCCCCAGACGGGTGCGCAAGGCCCCGGTGCAGGAGGTGGTGTGGAGGGGCGAGGAGGTGGACCTCTTCCGCCTTCCCGTCCTCAAGACCTGGCCCCTGGACGGGGGGCCCTTCCTCACCCTTCCCCTGGTCATTACCCGGGACCGGAGACCGGGGAGCTCAACCTGGGCATGTACCGCATGCAGGTCCTGGACCGAAGGAGCACCGCCATGCACTGGCAATTGCACAAGGTGGGACGCCGCCACCTGGAGAAGGCGAGGAGGCTGGGGAAGAAGCTCCCCGTGGCCGTGGCCTTGGGGGGGACCCGGTCCTCACCTACGCCGCCACCGCCCCCCTGCCCCCCCTGCCGGGGGTGAGCGAGTTCCACCTGGCGGGCTTCCTGCGGGGGGCCCCTGTGGAGCTCGCCCGGGGCGTCACCATAGACCTCCCCGTACCCGCCGAGGCGGAGTTTGTCCTCGAGGGTACATAGACCCCGAGGAGCCCCTGGTGGAGGAGGGCCCCTTCGGCGACCACACGGCTTCTACACCCCTATAGACCTCTACCCCCGCTTCCACGTCACCGCCCTTACCCACCGAAAGGGGGCCGTCTACCCCGCCACCCTCGTGGGGCTTCCCCCCATGGAGGACGCCTACCTCATCGAGGCCACGGAAAGGCTCTTCCTCCCCGCCCTTCGCCTGGTGCTCCCCGAGGTGGTGGACTACCACATGCCCCCCGAAGGGGTGGCCCACAACTGGGTGAACGTGAGCCTGCGCAAGGAGTACCCGGGGCAGGCCTACAAGGTGGCCTACGGGATGCTGGGCCTCGGGCAGATGATGTTCGCCAAGGTCCTCGTGGCCCTGGACGAGGGGGTGCCGGTGAAGCCGGGCTTCCCCGCGCTCCTGGAGGCCCTCCGCCACGCCCTCCCGGGGCGGGACACCCTCCTCCTCCGGGGCCCCTGGACGTCCTGGACCACAGCGCAAGGCCTTCGCCTTCGGGGGGAAGCTCGTCATAG
>BBBL01000396.1 GCA_001311545.1 Thermus kawarayensis JCM 12314
CGCGGGCTTCCTCGGCCCTTGGGCGGAGGACCCCCGCCTGGCCTACGCCCTGGAGGCCGGGACCCTCTCCGAGTTCTTCGCCCGGGTCCTCCTGGCCTTTTTGGGGGAGCGTGGGCTTCTCCCCTTTGACCCCATGGCGGAGGAGCTGGCCCCTCTGTTCCAGGAGGCCCTGGAGCGGGAGCTCTCCGACCCCCTGGCCAGCGCCGAGGCCATCAACCAGGAGGCCCGGCGCCTCAGGGCCCTAGGGGAAAAGCCCCCCTTGGGCCGCCCTCCGGGGGCCACCAACCTGTTCCTGGAAACGGAGGAGCGCCGGCTGCTCTTTTACCAAGAGGGGGCCTTCACCGATGGGGTGCGGCGCTACACCCTGAAGGAACTCCGGGAGGTCCTAAGGGCCGACCCTTCCCGCCTAACCCCGGCGGCGGGCCTAAGGCCCGTGTTCCAGGACTTGGTCCTCCCCACGGCGGGGTTTGTGGTGGGCCCCAACGAGTTCCGCTACGTGGCGGAGCTCTCCCGGGTCTACGCCCTTCACGGCCTTTCCATGCCCGCCCTCTTCCTGAGGATGCGGGGGGTGGTGCTGGAGCCCCCTGTCCGGCGCATCCTGGAGCGGTACCGCCTGGACCCCTGGGCCTTGGTGGACCGGGGGGAGGAGGCCTTCCTCGAGGCCCTCCGGGAGACCCTGGGGGGCTTCCGGCAGGTGGAGGAGGAACTCGCCCGGCTCCTGGAAGAGGCCCAGGCCCTGGCGGAAAGGGCCAGGGCCTTGGAGCCCACCCTGGAGCGCCCCTTCCGCCGTTTCCGTGCCCGGCTTCGGGGGGAAGGGGAGCGGCTTCTTCGCAAGGTGCTCCGCGCCCGCCTTTCCCGGGATGCGGTGTTTTTCCGCCACCTGGAGCGCCTGAAGCGCCACCTCCTTCCCCTGGGGCTTCCCCAGGAGCGGGTCTTCCCCTACGCCATGTACGCCCTGCGCCACCAAGATGCCATGGAGAAGCTGAAAGCGGCGCCCTTGGAGGGGCGGGCGGTGCTGGTTTTGGAGTAAGATGCAAAGGAGTATGAAGCGCCTGTTGGGGCTCCTCCTGATTTGGGCCCTCCTTCCCGCCTCGGGCCAGGAGCAGGACCTCACCTTGCGGGTCCTCCTGAAGGAGGCCCCTTCAGGCCAGGAGGTGGTCCTCAAGCTTCCCGAGGGGGAGGTGCGGGCCTGGGCCTCGCCCCAGGGGGTGGTGGTGGAGGGGAAGGTCTACCCCTCCCTGGACCTTCCCGCCCCCTATTTCGCCCTGGAGGGCCGGGCTTACCGGGGCGGGGTGCGCCTCCTGGTGGAGGGGGGGAGGCTTCTTTTGCTGAACCTGGTCCCTTTGGAGGACTACCTCCTCGGGGTCCTGCCCGGGGAGATGCCCGAGGGGTTTCCCCTGGAGGCCCTCAAGGCCCAGGCGGTGGTGGCCCGCACCTTCGCCGTAAGCCGCCTGAACCCCAGGGCCTCCTATGACCTTTGCGCGGAGGAGCGTTGCCAAGTCTACCTGGGCTTTCCGCGGAAAGGGAACGGTACCGGGTGGCGGTGGCGGCCACCCGGGGCCAGGTCTTGAGCTACGGGGGGAAGGCCATCTCCGCCCTTTACCACGCCGACTCCGGGGGGATGACGGCGGGGAGCGAGGAGGTCTTCGGCAAGGCCCTGCCCTACCTGCGCCCCCGTCCCGATCCCTACGCCAAGGGCCCCAAAAGCCTGTGGCGGATGCGGGTGGAAAGGGCCCAGGCGGCCAGGGTGCTCCAGGCCCTGGGCTTCGGCCCCACGGGGGAGGACCCCCCCCAGGTTCTGGAGCGGAGCCCTCGGGCCGGGTGTGGCGGGTGCGGCTTCTGGGGGTGGAGCTTCGGGGCCTCGAGGCGGGCCGCTTCTTGCGCCTCCTGGGGC
>BBBL01000397.1 GCA_001311545.1 Thermus kawarayensis JCM 12314
CTTCCGCTCCCGTCCAGGCGGGAGAGGAAGGCCCGGGCCGCCCCGGGGCCAGTGGGCGAGGAGGGCGTTCTGCCCAGGCGCAGGTACCCCCGTGCAGTCCGCGGGGAGGGGGAAGGTGGTGGGGGGAGGTTGGGGAGCGGCGCTTTCCGTGAAGCCCGAGGTGTCGTAGGCCTCCACCCGGTCGGGGAAGAGGAGGTAGAGCCTTTGGAAGGGGACCGCGTAGGCCAGGTCCTGGAGCCCGGGGGCGGGCCAGGTGGACACGGGGGTGGCGGTGCCCCCTTGCAGGTCCTGGGCCCGGTAAAAACGCACCTCGTTCCCATCCCCGCGGCCAGCAGGGCGGGCAGGGGGGGTTCCTGGCTGCCGGTGCAGGCGGCGAGGAGCAGGACCAGAGGCCAGAGCTTTCTCACGGGGGACCTCCCAGCTTCACCCCCTCCTCCGAGAGGAGGAGGCCCGCCGCCTGCCCCCCGTAGAGGAAGGCCAGGCCGAAGCTTCCCTTTCCCGCGTCCAGGGTGAAGCGCATGGCCCAGCAGCAACGGTCCAAGACCAGGAGGAACTTGGGCTTTAGGGCTCGCCCGGGAGGTTTTGGGTGAGGAGGGCGCTCAAGTGGAGCTTGGTGTTCTCCCGGCCCAGGAAGGTGAGGGTGGGGCCGAAGTTCCTGAGGGCCAGGGCGTAGCCCTCGGGGCTTGCGGGCCTTCTGGTGTAGGTGAGGCTTCCCGAGAAGGCGAGGCCGGGAAGGGCGTTTTCCTCGGGCGGGGTGGGTCCCCAAAGCTCCACGCCGCCGCTGAAGGTGAGGTCCTTGAGGTAGGTTTCCCGGTCCTCCACTTCCGGGAGGTGGAGGTTGGCGGCGAGGCGGAAGCCCACCTCGGGAAGGGCCTGGCTTAGGCCGAGGCGGAGGTTCGTCCCCCGGAAGCCTCCTGGTACCTTCCGGAGAGGAGGAGGTCCCAGAGGGGCCCGGGGGCGCTCCCCCAGCGGAGGCCCGCCTGGTAGGCCAGGGCGGCCGGGTCCAGGATGGCCTGGAGGGAGAGGCTTTGGGGGCCCAGGATGGCCTGCCCCAGGGCCTGCAGGGTGTCCTTCTGCCAGTCCCGGCGGGCCTGGAGGGTGTAGGCGTCCTGGCCTTCCCGGTAGGCCAGGGTGAGGCTGGTTTCCAAAGCCCCTTCCCCGTTCAGGCCGTGGCGGTGGGCGAGGTTCAGGCTTCCCCCGGGGAGGGCGTACCCCCCCTGGAGGATGAGGGGGTCAAAGCGGGCCTTTTGGTGGTCGTAGCAGAGGCTCGCCCGCAAGGAGAAGGGGTAGGGGCTTAGGCTTCCCTCGGCCCGGGTTTCCAGGGGGCCTTCCCCCTCGAGGCCCCGCTTGTGGTAGAGGAGGAGGCTGTACCCCTGGTCCTGGAGGCGGGCCTCGGCCTCCAGGGGGAGGTACTTTTCCCCCTCCAGGTCCCGCCCTCCCTTGAGGGAGAGGCCGAGGGGCCTTTCCTGGAAGCCTAAGGCCAGGGTGGCCTGGTGGGTCCTTCGGCGGGGAAGGGCGTCAAAGCGGAAGGGGCTTTCCCCCTCCTGGACGCTCCTCAGGTAGCCCGCTTCCAGGCTTACGCCCCCCAGGCCCTGGCGGAGGCTGGCCGTGGTGGTCCAGTCCACCTGCGCTCGTACTCCCCGTCGGGTTTTGCGTGGTGTAGTAGAAGCCCCGGAAGCGGTTCTCCGCCCGGAGGGTGGCCCCGGGCCAGGGGGAGAGGGCCAGGGTCTGGCTGTGGGTGAGGAGGGCCCTTCCCGCCTCGGCGTAAGGCCCAGGCCCGGGCGGAGCGGTTTAGGGGGTTGGTCTCCGCCAGGTAGCGGCCTACCTGGAGGCTTCCCTGGAGGCTGAAGGGGCCTTCCCGCAGCGTGGGGCTCTGGACCTCCACCTCGGGG
>BBBL01000398.1 GCA_001311545.1 Thermus kawarayensis JCM 12314
CCCTGGTCCAGGCGGCGGAGGAGGCCCTGAGGCTCCTCGGCCTTCCCGTGCGGCACGGGGGGGTCCCGGGGGCCACGGACGGCACCTTCCTCCGGGCCTGGGCCGGGCTTCCCGTGGTGGTCATGGGGCCCGGGCGGAAGACCCTTCCCCACCAGGTGGACGAGTGGGTGGACCTGGAGGAGGTGGTCCGGGCCGCCCGGGTCTACGCGGCCCTGGCGGTGCTCTACCTGGACTGAGGCCCTTCCACGCTTCCACGGCGTGGTAAAGTGGCCGGAAAGGAGGAG
This sequence comes from Thermus kawarayensis JCM 12314, assembly GCA_001311545.1. The sequence goes on from BBBL01000398.1 coordinate 285, forward strand.
GGAGATGCGCAAGCTTTCGGCTTTGGTGCTGCTTTTGGGCCTGGCCCTGGCCCAGACCCGGGGCGGGGAGCTGAGGGTGGCCGTTTTGGCCGAGCCCCCGGTGCTGGACCCCACGGCCTCCACCAGCCAGGAGATCCCTAGGATGCTTTACGACAACGTCCTCCAGGGCCTGGTGAAGTTCAACGAGAAGGGGGAGATCGTCCCCGCCCTGGCGGCAAGGTGGGAGGGAAGCCCCTCGGGGCTCACCTGGACCTTTTACCTCAGGAAGGGGGTGCGGTTCCACGACGGGAGCCCCTTCACCGCCGAGGACGTGCTCTTCAAGTTCCGCCGGGCCAAAGACCCCAGGTCCGGCCACACCCACCCGGAGTACTACCAGGACATCGGGAGCGTGGAGGCCAAAGACCCCTACACCGTGGTCTTCCGCCTGCGCCAGCCCAACCAGGACTTCCTCTTCAACCTGGCCCGCCCCGATTCCGTGATCGGGCCCAAGGGCCGGGTGGAGGAGCAAAAGACCCAGCCCGTGGGCACCGGACCCTTCCGCTTCGTGGCCTGGGAGCGGGGGGTGGGGGTGCGGCTGGAACGGTTTGACGGCTACTACGAGCCCGGCCTCCCTTATCTGGACCGGGTCTTCTTCCGCTTCCTCCCCGATCCGAACGCCCAGCTCGCCGCCCTCCGGGCCGGGGACCTCCACGTCATCGGCCTGGGGGTGAGCCCGGAGAACGCCCTGGTCCTGCAGAGGGACCCCAACTTCAAGGTGGTCACCGGCTTCACCACCACCGAGATCACCGTGGGCATGAACAACGGCCGCCCGCCCTTCAACGACCCAAGGGTGCGGCGGGCCATCCAGCACGCCGTGGACAAGAAGGCCCTGGTGGAGGGGGTGATGCTGGGCTTTGGCACCCCCATCGGGAGCCACCGTTCCCCCGGGGAGAGTTGTTACGTGGACCTCTCGGGGTTTTACCCCTACGACCCCGCCCGGGCCCGGGCCTGTTGCAGGAGGCGGGGTACGGGCCCGGCAACCCCTTGCGCTTCACCTTCACCTTGGCGGCCCCCTACCCCTACGAGCGCCGCATCGGCGAGGCCATGGCCGGCATGCTGGCCCAGGTGGGCGTGCAGGCCAGGCTGGAGGTGGTGGAATGGGCCACCTGGCTCTCCCGGGTCTTTAGGGGGGCGGACTACCAGATGACCATCATCGGCCACTCCGAGCCCAACGACATCGGGATCTACGCCAACCCGAACTACTACTTCCGCTACGACTCCCCCAGGTTCCGGGAACTCTACGCCCAGTACCTGCGCACCCCCGACCCGAGGAAGGCCTGCGACCTCATGAAGGAGATGCAACGCCTCCTGGCCCAGGATGCGGTGAACGTCTGGGTCATGAACGCCCCCTACCTGGCGGCCATGCGCAGGGAGGTCATGGGCTGGTGGCCCAACCAGCCACCCCGAGCCTCAACGTGACCCGGGTCTACCTGGCGCGGTAGATGGGGGGGTTCCTCGCAAGGCGCCTCCTCTTGGCCTTGGCCACCCTTTGGCTGGCCAGCAGCCTGGTCTTCGCCTTCCTCCTCTTGCTCCGGGGGACCCCGTGCAGGCCATCCTGCCCTCGAG
>BBBL01000399.1 GCA_001311545.1 Thermus kawarayensis JCM 12314
CGGAGGTGGACCCCGCCCAAGGCGCCGCCCATCCCCGCGAGGAAGGCCCCCAGGGGCCCGAAGGGAAAGGGCAGGAGGAGGAGGGCGAGCCCCAAAACCCTCAGCTCGTGCCCGCCCCAAATCCCCAGGCAAGGCCCTACCTTCCCCGCCAGGAGGCTTCCCAGGAAGCCCCCTAAGGAGAGGCCCCAGGGGTAGAGGCCGTAGAGGGCGGGGGGTGGCCCCCTGGGCCAGGGCCAGGAGGGGCAGGAGGGCCAGGGCCAGCCCGGAGAGGAAGCTCAAGGCGAGGGCGTAGAGGGTAAGGGGAAGGAGCCTTCCGTCCCCGAGGAGGAAGGCGAGCCCCGCGAAGAGGGCTCTAAAGGTAAGACCCTCCCCCTTCGCCGCCCGTGGAGGCGGGTAGCCGGGGAGGTCCCGGAGGAGAAGGCCCTCCCCCGCGAGGAGGAGGGCTCCCAGGGCAAAGGGCAGGGGCTTGGCGAGGAGAAGGAGGGGGGCGGCCAGGAGGTCCCCCAGGCCGTCCCCCAGGAGCTGGGCCGCCTGCAGCCTTCCCCCCTCCCGCTCCAGCCGGTCCCGGGCCAGGCGGACCAGGAGGCATGCCAGGCGGGGAGGTCCAGGGCCAGGACGGCCTGGAAGAGGAAGGCCAGGGGGAGGAGGAAGAGGGGTTCTTTGGGAAGAAGGGCGAGGAGGCTGAGGATCCCAGCCCTCAGCCCGATCCCTGCGAGGAGGAGGGTCCTGCGGTCCAGCCGGTCCAGGAGGAGGCCGGCGAGTAGGTCCAGGGGCAGAGTGAGGTAGGGGAGAGCGGCCAAGAGGGCCAGGGTCCAGGTCGTTCCTTCAAGGCCCAGGAGGAGCCCGAGGCCTGTGAAGGCCAGGCTCCCCCCGAAGACGCCTAACGACTCGGCGAAAAGGTATCTTGTCCTCAAGCTGACCTAGTCGGAAAATCCCTCTACTTGCCAGATCGCTCCACTTTGTGGCGAGCACACGAGCATCTTCTCCCCATCAAGAGTAAAGCGCACGCATGAAGCCATGGGGATGCCAGAGACCACCGGGGAATCAAAGCGGTAATTCCGACTTTCTCTTGGATTTATGGCGCGTACTTCGCCTTGCAAGGGTTGTGTTACGTAAAGCATTCCATCAAATGGGTGTGCTATCATGCCCCCAGTCCAACCTAAGCCCCTGGCGAAAGTATGCTCAGGGGCTAAAGCTTCGTAGTGCCCACCATCTTCTGGAACACCAACAATAAGCCCTAACCCGCCGATGGAGACAGCAAAACGTAAGGCCGATCAGGGAAAACTTTAGGATCTGTGCCCCACTTACCACATCCTGCCACGAAGCCTTCCCAACGATCGGGCCAAGCATGTGGAGGTGTATATCCCTCAAAGCCCGGTGTTTCTACAGATGGAACTCCTTGCACTAAGGGTACGGCCTTTCCCGAGGCAATTATGCTTATTCGCCCAACTCCATGTCCTAGATGCTCGGTTACTAACAATCTTCCCAGAGCATCTAAAGCCAAGCTATACGGCTTGCTCAAGTCCTCAGCGTAGATGGCCAACTTTTCCGAGGGACCACCTACGCTGATGTCCCGAATCCTGCCTCCCCAGAACTCGGTAATCAGAATCCGACCATCCGGCAGCGGGCACATGCTGGAGGGCCCCTGGAGCCCCCAGGCGAAGGGCTTGGCCTCCTCCATGTCCCCACCCTTGGTGACGTCCTTCACCTTGCCCGTGGTGCGCTCCACCACCAGGAGCCTGCCGTCCGGGGTCCACTCCATGTGGGTGGGCGCGTGCAGGTTCCAGGCGAAGGGCCTCACGTAAACCCGCCGCGTCCGGCCGCCGAGCTTGACCTCCTGCACCTCCTTGAGCATCTCCTTCACCCCCTTACGGGTTAGGCCT
>BBBL01000400.1 GCA_001311545.1 Thermus kawarayensis JCM 12314
CCCGTCCAGGTCCACCCGGAGCTCGGCCAGGCCACGGGGTAGAGGGGCAGGTCAAAGGCCAGGCTCCCGGACAGGCGGGCCTCCCTAAGCCCTCCCCCGGCGAACCCCAAGGAGGCCGCCAGGGAGAAGGGGTGGAGGTCCGCCCGGGCCTCCAGGGAGAGGGACTGGGGGTTCAGGGAGAGGCGGCCCTCCACCCGGGACCTGCCCAGCTCCGTGAGGAGGTGGGTGTAGGCCCGCAGGTAGTAGGCCCAGGCGGCGCCGTCCCAGGAGAGCCCTTCGTCCAGGCCGCTTTCCGGGTCGCGGAGGACGTGGAAAAGGGTGGCCCGGAAGGCCTGGCTTGCGAGGCCCCACTCCCCCCTCACCTCCACGGTGCCCAGGAAGGGGAGGCCCAGGAGGAAGAGCAGGGAGGGTTCCCGGGCCCAGGACACCCCCAGGCCCAGGTTGTACCCTCCCCCCAGGCGCCCACTGCCTGCAGGAGGCCGCCCCTGGGCTGGCCGTAAGCGGCGAGGAGGTTCCAGCCCCAAAGGCCGTAGCGGGCCTCGGTCCACCAGCCTCGGAAGCCACCCCACCCGAGAGGGCGAGGCTTCCCCCTCCCACCCCCTGGAGGTAGCTCCCCTCCAGGCCGTAGGCCCAGGGGTAGCCAAGCCTCCCGGAGAGGCGCAGGGATGGCGTGGCGTAGGCGAGGCTCACCTGGCCCCTCCCCCCGGTGTCCGCCCCCAAAGAGGCGGTGAGGCCCTCCAGGGGAAGGTAGCGGAGGCTGAAAGAGGCGCCCGCGGGCCCCAGGGAAAGGCCGAAGCCGTAAACCGGGTTATCGTAGGCCAGATAGGCCCCGCCCAGGGAGGCGCGGTAGGCCACGGTGCCCAGGGCGCGCCCCTGGGGTTCCAGGAGCGCTCCCCGGCCCTCGAGGCTCACCCCTCCCCGGCTATCCCAGAGGAGGCGGGAAGCAGGGTGGCCCAGCCCTCAAAGGGCCCAGGGGGAGCCGGGGCCGCTTCCACCCTCACCTCCTCCGTGGCCCCGGCCAGGCTCAGGACCACCCTCCGTCCCTCCCCTGGCCCCGGAGGCGCAGGGAGAGGAGGGCCTCCTGCCCCGGGGGCAGTTCCCCCACGGCTCCCAAGACAGGACCTCCACGTTCACCCCCACCGCCTTGGGGGGGAGCCTGAGGGGAACGTTGCCCAGGTTCACCACCCGCACCCGGGCCTCCCCCACCTCCCCCAGGGCCAGGCGGGGATGGGAGAGGGGCCTCAGGAGGGCCCGGGCCTGGGGGCGGATGCGGAAGGGGTAGACCCTCTCCCCGAAGCGCAAGGGGTACTCCCCGGGGGCAGGTTGGGCACCTGCACCGCCAGCACCGTGACCCCGTCCAAGGAGGAGGGGAGAGGAGGAGGTGGAATCCCTCCGGCAGGACCACCTCCCCTTCCCCCGAAAAGACCAGGGTCACCGCCTCCCCGGGCCCCCCCTCCAAGGGCACCAGGGGGGCGGCCAGGGCCAGGCTAGCGAAGGTCCAGGCGAGAGCGAGCCGCATAGGCCTTCACCCCGTCGTCCAGAAAGACCAGGAGCTGGTAGCTTCCCGGGGCCAGTTTGGGCAGGGGAACCACCAGGGTCTTGGGGTTGCCCGGGAGGAAGGTGTACGTGCCGAGCCCTCCTTCCGCCACCACTCCCCCCGTGCCCACCACCTGGTAACGCACCCAGGGGCGGTAGTAGCGATTCCCGGCGTTCTCCCCCAGGAGGAAAAACCTTCCCTCCTCCACCCAGCCCTTCTGGAAGCTCACCCGGGCCTCCCCCCCCGTGGCTCACCATGAGGAGCACGGCGTACCGCTGGACAAGCTGGAGGCCCACCCCCGGAGCCCCCCTGTCCCCCGGCCGCCTTCTCGGGGGTCAGGAG
>BBBL01000401.1 GCA_001311545.1 Thermus kawarayensis JCM 12314
GGCCCGGAGGGGGGTGGGGGGAGGTTCCACCGGGCCCCTTCCACCCCCAGGGTGGCCTCAGGGAAGGGGAGGAGGCTGAAGGGGCTTCCCGGCCTTAGGGGAAGGCCGTGGGTCCCAGGCAGGAGGGGGAGGGCCCAGGTGAGGCCGTCGGTGAGTTCCACCCGACTCCCCTTCTCCGCCAGGAGGAAGGCGAGCTCCAGGTGGGCCAGGGTGTGGTCCAGCCGTCCCCCCAGGCCTCCGAGGAGGAGCACCTCCTCCGCTCCGGCCTCCAGGGCCTTCCGGAGGAGGGCCTCCCCGTCCGTCAGGTCCTTTTCCCGGGGCAGGACCTCCTTGGGGACGGGAAGGGCCTCCTGGAGCCAGGAGGGGCTCGAGTCCATGTCCCCTAGCCAGAGCTCCAGGGGAAGCCCCAGGGCCAGGGCGTGCCGCGCCCCCGAGTCCGCCGCCCAGAGGCGAAAGCCCCAAAGCCTTTCCTTCAGCCCCTCCGTCACCAAGAGGGGGCCCCCGAGGAGGAGGGCGAGCCTCATCCCTCCAAGGCTACCGCCTGGGCGAGGTCCAGGTGAAGGCCTACCCCTTCCCCCTCCTTGGGGCCTTCGGGGGCCTCGAGGTAGAGCCGCACCCCCCTCGCCCGCACCCAAAGCCCCACCCGGGGCCCGAAGAAGAGGCGCTCCTCCACCACCCCTACCAGCGCCCCGCCCAAGGCCAGGGCCTTAGGGGGGAGGAGGTGGGCCTTGGGGGGGAGGCCCAGGGCCTGGCTTTCCTCGGGGGAGAGGAGGTTCTTGTGCCCCAAAAAGCGGGCGGCCCAGGCGTTTTGGGGGCGGGCGTAGACCTCCTCGGGCCGGCCCACCTGGACGAGCCTCCCCTCCCGAAGAAGGGCCACGCGGTGGGCGAGGAGGAAGGCCTCCCCCTGGTCGTGGGTCACCAGGAGGGTGGTCACCCCCTCCTCCTTCAGGGTCTTACGGAGAAAAAGCAGGAGTTCTTCCCGAAGCCGAAGGTCCAGGGCCCCCAGAGGCTCGTCCAGGAGGAGAAGCCTGGGCCTACTGGCCAGGGCCCGGGCCAGGGCCACCCGCTGCTGCTCCCCTCCCGAGAGCTCCCTTGGGCGCTTCCCGGCGTGGGGGGTGAGTTCCATCCTCTCCAGGAGTTCTTCCACCCGGGCCTCCCGCGCCTTCTTGGGCCAGCGGGCCTCCACCAGCCGAAGGCGATGTTCTCCGCCACCGTGAGGTGGGGGAAGAGGGCGTAGTCCTGGAAGAGGAAGCCCACCTTTCGCCTCTCCGGGGGGAGGGGGGTGAGGTCCTCCCCGCCGAAACGCAGGAAACCCCCGTCGGGCCTGAGGAGCCCGGCGATGAGCCTGAGCAGGGTGCTCTTTCCGCTTCCCGAAGGTCCTAGGAGGGCCAGGGTCTCCCCCTCGGCCACGGAGAGGGCGAGGGCGAGGCGAAAGCCGGGAAAGGCCTTCTCCAGAGAAAGCTCCAGCACCCTCCCATTAAACAGGAAGGGCCTGGGGCATCTCCCCAGGCCCTGGCCCGAGAGGGGCTACTTCAGGCCCAGCTTCTTCCGCTCCTCCAGCACCTGCTGGGGGGTGAGCTTCTTCTCCCTGAGGGCCTTCACCTCCTGGGGAGTGAAGGGCTTGAAGTCCTTCACCTTCTTGTCGTCCCCCCAGGCGGTGGCGATGTGGGTGAGGAGGGCGGCGATCTCCTCGTCCTTGAGGCCGTTGAAGGCGGGCATGGCCCCGTTATACTTCATACCCTTCACCTCAATCTGCCCCTGCAGGCCCCAGAGGAGGACCTTGATGAGGTACTCCCGCCCCCCCTGCTTGGAGAGGATCTCCGCCACGTGGCCCGCCAGGGGCGGGAAGGCCCCGGGAAGGCCCTGCCCGTTCGCCTGGTG
>BBBL01000402.1 GCA_001311545.1 Thermus kawarayensis JCM 12314
GCCGTCCACCTGGGAGGCCCCGCCTCATGGAGCGCCTGGGCGTGCCCCTGCCCGAGGAGGCGAAGGCCCTCCCCGAGGAGGGCTACACCCCCCTTTACCTGGCGGAGGGGGAGAGGCTCCTCGCCGCCTTCGCGTCTTTGACCCCCCGAGGCCCGAGGCCAAGGCGGTGGTGGAGGCCCTAAAGGCGTTGGGTCTGAAGCCCGTCCTCCTCACCGGGGACCACCCCGCCCCGGCAAGGCGGGTGGCGGAGGCCTTGGGCGTCCCCGAGGCCCTGGCCGGGGTGAGGCCCGAGGGGAAGGTGGAGGCGGTGAAGAGGCTCCAGGAATCGGGGCGCAAGGTGATCTTCGTGGGAGACGGCATCAACGACGCCGCCGCCTTAGCCCAGGCGGACGCGGGCCTCGCCATGGGGAGCGGCACGGACATCGCCCTCGAGCTGGGGACGTGGTCCTCCTCACCCCCGACCTCCAGGGGGTGGTGAACGCCGTCCGGCTCGCGAGGCGCACCTTGCGCACCATCTACCTCAACTTCTTCTGGGCCTACGCTACAACGTGGTCCTCATCCCCGTGGCCGCCGGGGCGCTTTACCCCTTTGCTGGCCTTCTCCTCAACCCCATGCTGGCGGCGGCGGCCATGAGCCTAAGCAGCCTCTTCGTCCTCACCAACTCCCTGAGGCTTAGGGGCTTCCGGCCCCAAAGCTTTACCGAGGCTTAACCGAACCGGGCTAAGGTGACCCTTGGGAGGTGATGGGTATGTGGTGGTGCGGAAGCGGCTGGTACATGGGTTGGTGGGGGCCTTTCCTGGGTCTCCTCTGGTTCGTCCTCCTGGGCCTCTTCGTCTACTGGTTGGTCCGGGTTCTGGCCCCCGAGAGGCGGGACCGGGCCCTGGAGGTTTTGAGGGAGCGGTACGCCAAGGGGGAGATAGACAAGGAGACCTTTGAGCGCCTGAAGCGGGACCTCGCATGAAGGTCCTCCTGGTGGACGACGACCCGGCCCTCCTCGAGGTCCTCGGGGCCTACCTCCGAGGGGCCGGGTTTGAAGTCCTGGAGGCGGAAGACGGTGAGGAGGCCCTGGGGCTCTTCCCCCGGGCCGACCTGGTCATCCTGGACCTCATGCTACCTAAGTTGGACGGTCTGCAGGTCTTAGGGGAGATCCGCCGGGAAAAGCCGGAGCTTCCCGTCCTCCTCCTGACCGCCCGGGGAGCGGAGGAGGAGCGGGTGCGGGGCCTGGAGCTGGGAGCCGACGACTACGTGGTCAAGCCCTTCAGCCCCAGGGAGGTGGTGGCCCGGGCCAAGGCCCTCCTCAGGCGGGTGGGGCTCAAGGAGGAACTCGCCTACGGCCCCCTCCGCCTCCTCCCCCGGGAACGCAGGCCTACCTGGAGGGCCAGCCCCTCCCCCTCTCCCCCCTGGAGTTTGACCTGCTCCTCACCCTGGCCCAGCACCCGGGCATGGTCTTCAGCCGGGAGAGGCTTCTGGAGAAGGTCTGGGGACCGGACTTCCCGGGGGTGGACCGGGTGGTGGACGTCCACATCGCCGGGCTAAGAAAGAAGCTTGGAGACGACCCGGACAATCCCCGCTTCATCGAAACGGTGCGGGGGGTGGGCTACCGCTTCCGGGAAACCCCCTAAAGATGCGCCTCTTCCTCAAGCTCTTCCTCAGCCACCTGGTGGTGGCCCTCCTGGCCCTTTCCCTCCTCTTTTTCCTGGCCGAGGCCTTCGCCCCCACCTTCTACCGGGGGCACGTGGAGCGCATGTACCACGCCCTCTCCATGATGGGGGGCCTGATGATGGGCGAGCTTTGCGGCGGGACCTGGAGGAGGGGCTCCGCTCCACCCTCACCGCCGCCCTCCTCGCCGCCCTGCCCCTCGCCGCCCTGGGGGCCGCC
>BBBL01000403.1 GCA_001311545.1 Thermus kawarayensis JCM 12314
GGGCGGGGCCGGCGTGGTTTTACGGGCAGCTTTCCGCCATGGTGGAGCCCGTGGGGGCTTCTGGGGGCGCTTCTGGTCCAGGAGATGTTCGCCCTTCTCCCTTACCTCATGGCCCTGGCGGCGGGGGCCATGGTCTTCGTCATCGTGGAGGAGGTGATCCCCGAGAGCCAGGCAGAGGGCAACGGGGACATCGCCACCTTCGGGGTCATGACGGGCTTCGCCCTGATGATGATCCTGGACGTGGCCCTGGGATGAGGCCGCCGGGTATACCACCCCATGCTGGCCCAAGCCAGCATGGGGCCCCGGTAGCTTCCCCGGGCCGGCAGGGCGGAGGAAAGGGGGAGGCAGGGGATCACCCTTCCTTGCCTCCCAGGCGTTCCTTGAGAAGGCGGGCGGCCTCCTCGGCCTTGGCCCTGGCGGCCTCGGCCGCCCTTTTGGCCGCCTCGGAGAGCTCCTTGAGCTTGTGGGGTAGGCCGTCTTTGTCCCGGTCCAGCTCGGCCAGCCTGCCCGGGCCTCCTCCAGGGCCCTCTCGGCCTCTCGCAGGGCCCTTTCCAGCACGTCGGGGCGGCCGTCTTTGTCCTGGTCCAGCTTCTCCTTGAGTTCCTGGAGCTTTCTTTCCACCTCCGCCGCCGCGGAGCGGGTGAGCTCTCTGGCCCTTTCCAAGAATCCTTTGGGGTCCATACCTGGGTTTACAGAAGGGCCCGCAGGTCCGCCACCACCTTCTCGGTGGCCTCCACCTTGTCCGGGCTAAAGAGCAGGAGGAGCTTCCCCTCCTTCACCACGAAGGTGGTGGCGGTGTGGTCCACCAGGTATTCCCCCGGGCCCCGGTACTGGGTCTTCTGGTAGTAGACCCCGAAGGTCTGGGCCGCTTCCTGGATGGCCTTTGGGCTTCCCGAAAGGCCCAGGAAGCTCGGGTGGAACCCCTTGGCGTACCGGTCGGCGATCCCCGGGGTGTCCCGCTCGGGGTCCACGCTCACGAAGATCACCTGCACCCTTCCCTGTTCCTTGGGGGAAAGCTTCTCGTAGGCCCGCTTCAGGGCGATCATGGTGGTGGGGCAGACGTCGGGGCAGTGCACGTAGCCGAAGAAGAGGAGGACCACCTTGTCCTGGAACTGGGAAAGGCGCACGGGGCCCTCGAGGCCTTCCAGGGTGAAGTCCACGGGCTTGGGGTTCAGAAGCCTCGTGCCGTAGAAGGTGTGCCCCCGGGGCAGGAGGAGGTAGGCCAGGGCCAGGAGCACCAGGACGGGGATGAGGGCGGGCCAGAACCTTTTCATCGCATCTCCACCGGAAGGAGTACCTTGAGCCTTGTTCCGTCTTGGAAGAGGAGGGTGATCTCCACCTTCTCCCCGGCCTTGAGGGGGCGCTTAAGCCCTCCAGCATCAGGTGGTAGGCCCCGGCTTAAAGGCCACCCTGCTCCCTGGGGGATGTCCACGTAGGGCAGGGGGCGCATGCCCAGGACCGCCTGCCTTGGCGCGTTTCCCGATAGTCCCGGTGGAGGGAGACCCGCTTGGCCATGGGGGTCTCTGCCCCCACCAGGCGGGCGGGCGCCTTCCCCCGGTTCTCCAGGGTAAGGTAGGCGGCGGTGTCCGCCACCACCGGGGGCACCAGGCGCACCCAGCCCGGCGTGGCCACCACCTGGGCCAGGGCCGGGGTGAGGAGAAGGAGGAGGGCAAAGCGCCTCATAGGTACCAGGCTAGCACGGGGAAAAGGTCTTCGGTGTTGCGAAGTACAAATGTCCCGCTCCCCCCACCTACCCTGAGGGCGTATGCGGGCCTTCCTCCTCCCCTTCCTGGGCCTGGCCCTGGCCGCCCCCGTCTTGCGCCTTCAGGGGGAGGTGGAGGGTCCCCTGGTCCTCCGCACCCCGGGGACGGTGGTGGAGG
>BBBL01000404.1 GCA_001311545.1 Thermus kawarayensis JCM 12314
CGGAGGCCCGAGGCCCGGACGGCCTCCAGGTCCACCGCCTCCCCTACCCGCGCCGCGTAAAGCCCGGCGTAGTCAAAGGCCTTGGCCCGGGAAAGGCCCTCCTTGAGGGGAAGCCGCCTCACCCCCTTAAGGCCCTCCCGGAGGAGGGCGTTGGCCCTTTCCTCTATGGCCCGGGTGACGCGGGTGTCCGCCGGCCCCCCCGTGGGGGGGTTGTACTTGAACCCCCCGTCCTCCGGGGGATTGTGGCTGGGGGTGAGGAGGACCCCGTCGGCCTTGGCCCCGTGGCGGGCGTTGTGCTCCAGAATGGCCAGGGAGACCAAGGGGGTGGGGGTGTAGCCCCCTTCCGCCTCTATGCGCACCTCTATCCCGTTGGCGGCGAAGACGCTTAGGGCCGTGGCCCAGGCGGGCTCGGAGAGGGCGTGGGTGTCCTTGGCCAGGAAGAGGGGCCCCGTGGCCCCGAAGCCTGCCCTCAAGTCGGCGATGGCCTGGCTATGGCCAGCACGTGGGCCTCGGTGAAGGTGGCCCTGAGGCTGGTGCCCCGGTGGCCGCTGGTGCCGAAGGCCACGCGCTCCCAAGGGCTTTCCGGGTCCGGCTTGGCCTCGTAGTAGAGGGTGAGGAGGCGGAGGAGTTCCCGGGGTTCCATGACCCATCCTAAGTACCCGCTCTGGCTTTCGCCAGAGCGGGGGCCCCAGAAGGTCTTCCCTGGGCCTTTAGGCAGAGGTTTACATGTCGCAGAAGCGAGGCGCGGGCACTTTATTGGCCCCCGGGAGCTCAGGGTTTCGCCGGGGCCTCCTTGGGAGCCTCCTTAGGCTTTTCCTCCGTCTTGGGGGTGAGTTCGGCCAGCACCTGGCTCAGGCGGTTCTCTATCCTGGCCTCCTTGCGCAGGGCCTGGAGGAGGGCCTGGGCCTTCTCCTGGCGCTTCTTGGCCACCACCCCCTGCAGGGCCTCCTCCTTGACCGCCTCGTAGGGCCTCAGGACCTCGGGCTTGCGGTCTTGGATGAGGAGGACGGCGAAGGTCCCGTCCTCCAGCTTCACCACCTCGCTCACCTCCCCCAAGGGCCCCTTGGGGAAGGCTTCCTTCACCTTGAAGACCAGGCGGTCCAGCACCGCCGGGAGCTGGTTGGGCTGGACGGTGCCGTGGTCGGTGACGCTGCCCCCGTGGGCCTTGGCCAGGGCCTCGAGGTCCTGGGCCTTCAGGGCCGCCTCGCGGAAGGCCTTGGCCTTGGCCTCCTCCTTGAAGCTCACCGCCACCACCCGGGCGCTGGCGGGAAGGACGAAGCGGGCGGGGTTTTCGGCGTAGAACTTCCGGGCCTCCTCCTCCGTGGCGGTCACGCCCTGGGTCTCGTAGAGGAGGTAGGCCTGGGCGATGGCGTCCTTGGAGCCGATGAAGGGCTTGCCGCTCTTCTTGGCCGCCTTGACCAGCACCTCCCGGTCTATGAGGCTTTCCAGGGTCTGGGGAAGGAAGAACTGCACGGCCAGCTCCCCTAGGCCCTGCTGGATGAGGGCCTGGGTCTGCTGGTTGGAGAAGACGGGCTGGAGCACCTGGGCGAGGAGGATCTCCGTCCCGTCCACCTGGGCCACCACGGGGTTCTTGTAGGCGTAGGGGTTGCTCTCGGCGAAGCGCACCTGGGCCTTCTTGCGGAGCTCTTCCAGGTAAGCCTCCAGGGCCCCGTCCCCCTTGGCCGCCTGGGCGTCCTTCTCCACCTGGTCCTTCACCTCCTCAAAGGCGGGCACCTTGGGGGAAGGTAGGCCTCCACCTTCACCAGGTAGTACCGCCCCGAGGCCTCTATGGGCCCCACCAGGCCCGGGCCCTTGAGGGCGAAGACCGCCTGGGCCACCGCCTCGGGGAAGACCACCTGGG
>BBBL01000405.1 GCA_001311545.1 Thermus kawarayensis JCM 12314
CCTTTACCCGGAGCTCGGCCTGAGGCTGGAGCCCGGGGGCATCTACCTGGGGGCGGCCCTGGCGCAGAGCCTGGGGGTCTACCCGGGGGAGTCCCTCACCGCCCTTTCGGCCACCCAGGAGCGGGTGCGCCTTAAGGTGCTGGGCTCCTTCCGCACGGGGAACTACCTCCTGGATTCGGGGTACGCCTTCGTGGACCTGGCCACGGTGGAGGGGCTTTCCGGGATTAGGGCCCAGGGCTACCAGGTGCGCCTCAAGGACCCTTGGCGGGCCAAGGAGGTGGGCCAGGCCCTGGCGGGCACCCGCTTTTTCCCCCAGGCCTGGCAGGACACCCAGCGCACCCTCTTAGAGCAGCTTTACCTGCAGAAGCGGGTTCTGGGCGTCCTGATTTTTCTCATCGTGGCCGTGGCCGCTTTGGGGGTGGCCAACCTTCTGGTCCTCAAGGTGGTGGAGAAGGTCCCGGAGATCGCCCTTCTCCGGGCCATGGGGGCCTCGAGCTCACCGTGGGGATGGTCTTCGCCTGGGAAGGGGCCCTCCTGGGCTGGGGGGGTGGCCCTGGGCAACCTGTTGGGCTACCTCCTCTGCCTCTACCTTTCCTGGCACCCCGTGGGCTTGCCGGGGGAGCTTTACTTCCTCACCCATCTCCCCGTGGAGATGCGGACATGGGACTTTTTGCAGGTGAGCGGGGCGAGCCTTCTCGCCACCTTCCTTTCCGCCCTCCTTCCCCTGCTCCGGGCCCTGAGGGTCCAGCCCGGGGTGGTCCTCCGCTAAGTGCCCGCGCCTTGGTTCTGCGGCATGAAGGCTGCGGGACATTTGTCCCTACCCTTTTGGGGTAGCGTACCTATGCAACGACCTTGCTAAAGGGTAAGGGCGGGAATCGCCGGTTTGCTTATGGAACTCGTGCAACCCCTTGATTGACCCACCGGGTGCGGTCCCGTAGCCTTGCCCCTTAAGACCGGAGGCGGCATGCGGCGAAGAAACCGTTGGGTCAAAACCCTCTTCTGGGGTTCGGTGCTGGGGGTGTTCGCCCTGCTCGGGGTGGTCTTCTCCGGGGTGGCGGTGGGGGCCTTTGAGCAGCGCACCTTGCCGGTGGAGCAGCCCGTGCCCTTTAGCCACGCCTTCCACGCCGGGGGCCTGGGGCTTTCCTGCCGCTACTGCCACTCCGCCGTGGAGCATGCGGCCTACGCCGGGCTTCCCCCCACGGAGACCTGCATGACCTGCCACACCTTCGTGAAACCCGACAGCCCCAACCTGGCCCTGGTGCGCAGGAGCTGGGAAACGGGGGAGCCCATCCCCTGGAACCGGGTCATCAACCTTCCGGACTTCGTCTACTTCCAGCACGCCCCCCACGTGGCCAAGGGGGTGGGGTGCGCCGAGTGCCACGGCCGGGTGGACCAGATGAGCGTGGTCTACCAGCCCCAGGCCTTCACCATGAAGTTCTGCCTGGACTGCCACCGGAAGCCCGAGGCCCGCCTAAGGCCCAGGGAGCAGGTCTTCAACATGGCCTATTCGCCCGATCCGGAGCTGGGAAGGAAGCTGAAGGAGGTCTACCGGGTGCGCCCTCCCGAGGCCCTCACCAGTTGCAGCACCTGCCACCGCTAGGAGGGAGCATGCAGGGACGCGGGTACGAAGGCGCTTTGGAAAAGGAGTTCTTCCGGGAGGAGTTTCCCTTCGGGGCGGTGAGCCGGAGGGGTTTTCTGGCCCTGGGGCTTTTGTCCCTGGCCGCCTGTACCCCGGTGGTGCGGCGGAAGGGAATCCCCTATGTGCGCCAGCCGGAGTGGGTGGTGGAGGGGGGGAGGGCGGGAGTTCGTCACCGCCCTCCCCCATGCGGGCATCGCCGAGGCGGTGCGGG
>BBBL01000406.1 GCA_001311545.1 Thermus kawarayensis JCM 12314
CCCGGCACCCCGCCCAGGAGGACCCCCCGGCCCCCATGGGGTTTCTCCAGGAACTGGGCCCCCACCTGGGGGGCCATGCGCCCCGCCACCTCGCTCATGGGGACCAGAAGGGGCAAGGAGCTGTCTTGAAGCTGGACCGTCTCGTAGGCGATGCCCGTGACCCCGCTCCGCAGCATGGCCTCGGTGAGGGTGCGGTCGGCGGCCAGGTGGAGGTAGGTGAAGAGGACGAGCCCTTCCCGCAGGAAGGGATACTCCTCGGGCAGGGGCTCCTTCACCTTCACCACCATCTCCGCCCCCCAGGCCTCCTCCCGGCTCACCAGGAGGGCTCCCGCCCTCTCGTACTCGGCGTCGGTGAGGCCCGAGCCTAGCCCCGCCCCCCGCTCCACCAAGACGGTGTGCCCCCGCCTTACCAGGCTTTCCGCCCCTCCGGGGGTAAGGGCCACGCGGTTCTCCAGGGTCTTGATCTCCTTGGGTACGCCGATCACCATGCTAAACCTCCTTCACAAAGACGCGCCTGATCTTGAGCTTGAAGCCGTCCCCCTCGCGATGGCCAGAAGCCGCCTGCGGGAGTCTACCAGGGTCACGTAGCCCAAGGCGGGGATGGGCAGGGGAATGCCTTCCAGGACCCGCCGCGCCTCGGTGTGGGAAAGCTCCACCACGGGAAAGGGAAGGGCGTCCACCTCGGGGATGGCCTTGTCGGGGGCGAGCTCCTCAAGCCCCACCGCCCGCTCCAGGCCGATTTTGCCGATGCGGGTGCGCACCAGGCCGGAGAGAAAGGCCTTGGTCTTAAGCTTCTCCCCCAGGTCCCGGGCGAAGGCCCGCACGTAGGTGCCGGGCCCCACCACGAGCCGCACCACGGCGGTGGGGTAAGGCCCCAGGGGCTTGGGGAGCTCCACCTTCCGCCCCCCCTTCTCGGCCAAACGCCACCCCTTGGCCGAGGGGGCCAGGGGATGGGGAATGGGCTCGAGGTCCAGGGCCAGAAGCTCTACCTCCAGGTACCTCACCGGCCTCGGCCCAAGCTCCAAGGGTTTTCCCTCCCGGGCGGCCTCGTAGGCCCGCTTCCCCCCCACCTTGATGGCCGAGTACAGGGGGGGCACCTGCTCCTTGAGCTGGAGGAAGGAGGCCAGGGCCATTTCCAACTCCCGGCGGTCAAAGCGCACCGGGGCCTCCTCGCTGATGGGCCCCTCGGCGTCCAGGGTGGGGGTGGTGGCCCCGAAGGAGACCCAGGCGATGTACTCCTTGTCCTCCCCGGAGAAGAAGGGGACCAGCTTGGTGGTCTCCTCGGAAACCAAAAGGAGAAGCCCGGTGGCCAAGGGATCCAGGGTGCCCGTGTGCCCCACCCGGCGGGTGGAGAGGCGCTTCCTCGCTTCCTCCACCACATCGTGCGAGGTGAGGTGGAGGGGCTTGTCCACCGCAAAGAGGGCCATGCCTAAGGGATTGTATCACCCCCTAGAATGGAAGGGTGGACCTGGAAGGGCGGTATCCCAGCCTAGGCTTCGCCTGGCCCCGGCCTGGGGTGCTGGAGGTCACCCTGGGGGGCGAAACGCTGAACGCCCTGGGGCCCGCCGCCCACCGGGAGCTGGCCCGGGTGTGGCGGGACCTGGAAGAGGTGGAAGGCCTGCGGGTCGTCCTCCTCCGGGGGAAGGGTGGGGTCTTCTCCGCCGGGGGCTCCTTCGGCCTCATAGAGGAGATGCGCTCCTCCCGCGAGGCCCTTCTCCGGGTCTTCCGGGAGGCGCGCGACCTGGTGCTCGGGCCCCTCAACTTCCCGAGGCCCGTGGTGGCCGCCGTGGAAGGGGTGGCCGTGGGAGCGGGGCTCGCCTTGGCCCTGGCCGCC
>BBBL01000407.1 GCA_001311545.1 Thermus kawarayensis JCM 12314
ATCCCCCTCCCCCGGCCAGGCCCCTAAGGATCCTTCCCATACCCCGCCATTATGCCACGGCCCTATAATCGCCCATATGGGCCTTCGCATCTACGACACCCTGCAAAGGGCCAAGGTGGAATTCGTCCCCGCCACGCCCGGCCACGTGGGCATCTACGTCTGCGGCCCCACGGTCTACGCCGACCCCCACCTGGGCCACGCCCGGGGCCCCATCGTCTACGACGTCCTCAGGCGCTACTTCCTTCACAAAGGCTACAAGGTACGCTTCGTCTCCAACATCACCGACGTGGGCCACCTCACCGAGGACGAGGAGGGCGAGGACAAGATCGTGAGGCGGGCCAAGCTGGAGCGCCTGGAGCCCATGGAGGTGGCCGAGAAGTACACCTGGAGCTATTTTGACGCCATGCAGGCCCTGAACGTCCTCAGGCCCTCCATCGCCCCCCGGGCCAGCGGCCACATCCCCGAGCAGATTGAGCTCACCCGGGTTCTCCTGGAAAAGGGGCACGCCTACGAGCGGAAGGGGAGCGTCTACTTCCGGGTGCGTTCCTTCCCCGAGTACGGGAAGCTCTCCGGCAAGCGCCCGGAGGAGCTTCGGGCGGGGGCCAGGGTGGAGGTGCGGGAGGAGAAGGAAGACCCCCTGGACTTCGCCCTCTGGAAGGCCGCCGAGCCCGGGCACCTCATGCGCTGGAGGAGCCCCTGGGGGGAGGGGTATCCCGGCTGGCACATCGAGTGCACCGCCATGAGCCTCAAGTACCTGGGGGAGGGGTTTGACCTGCACGCCGGGGGATAGACCTCCAGTTTCCCCACCACGAGTGCGAGATCGCCCAGGCGGAGGCCGCAGCTTCCGCTTCGCCCGCCACTGGATGCACCACAACCACGTCCTCCTCCAAGGGGAGAAGATGGCCAAGAGCACGGGGAACCTGGTCCTCCTCCACGACCTCCTCAAGGCCCACGAGCCCATGGCGGTGCGCTTCTACCTCCTCCAGACCCACTACCGGAGCCCCATGGACTTCACCTTTGAGGGCCTGGAGGGCGCCAAGAGGGGCTACGCCCGCCTCCTCCACGCCTACCGGGAGGTGCGGGAGCGCCGGAGGACCGCCCCCCCCGGCACCACCCCCGGGCTGGAAAGGGCCCTGGACGCGCTGGAGAAGGGCTTCCTCGAGGCCATTGAGGACGACCTCTCCACTCCTCAAGCCATCGCCTTGCTCTTCACCTTCCTCCCGGAGCTCCACCGCCTCCTCCCCGAGGCCAAGGCGGAAAGCCTGGCCCGGGCCCAGGAGGTCCTCCACACCCTGGGGGAGGGAATCCTTGGCCTCTTTCCCGAGCGGGTCTTGGAAGAAAAGGTCTCGGGACCCCTCCTGGAGGGGCTCATCGCCCTCCTCCTGGAGCTTCGCGAGGAGGCCCGACGGGCCAAGGACTACGCCAAGAGCGACCTCATCCGGGAGAGGCTCAAGGCCCTGGGGGTGGTGGTGGAGGACACCCCGGAGGGCCCCCGGTGGCGCCTGGAACCCTAAAGCCCCGCCCCAGGGGCGGGTCCGGGAGCGGGGCCTCATACCCCATGCTGGCCCAAGCCAGCATGGGGGCCCTTAGGCAGGCTTCCCCGAGCCAGCAGGGCAGGAAAGGTATCAGCGGGAAACGGGGTAACCCCCCACCTCCAGCACCGCCTCCGCCGCCTGGCGCCTCAGGCCACCAGGTCCACGCTCGTGCTTGGTAAGCCTGCGGGCGGCGGAGTAGACCACCCGGGCCTCGTCCCCCTCCACCAGCCTCGGGAGAACGGAGAGGGCCCCGGCCTGGGCCCGGTCCAGGGCCCGCATCTACCTGGTGCAGGCC
>BBBL01000408.1 GCA_001311545.1 Thermus kawarayensis JCM 12314
CCGTGGTGGGGGCGGGGGCGGTGGTGCCGGCGGGGACGGAGGTCCCCGAGGGGATGCTGGCCTTAGGGGTTCCGGCCAGGGTGGTACGCCCCGTAGACCCCCGGGAAACGCCCCCCGTTACCAGGCCCTTGCCGAGCGCTACCGGAAGGCCCTTTCCCCCTTGAACCCCCGAGGCGCTACCGCCTCACCCTAAGGGGCCAGGACGCCCTTAACCCCTTCAGCGAGGTGCACCTTCGCCTGAAGCGCACCAGAAAGGAGGCCCTCGAGGCCCTCAGGCGGGTGGCCCAGGGCTTTCCCCTGGGACCGGAGGAGGCCTTGCCCCTTCTGGAGGAGGGGTTCCTGGCTCCGGAGTGAGCCCGGGGCCACATAGGGAAGGGCAGAGGGGGGGCATCATGGAGCGCAAGATGGTGGAGCTAGAGGAAACCGGCTTGACCTTTGAAACCGAGGTGGACCTGGGGCGGCTCGAGGCCCTCTCCGCGGAGTGGCTCCGGGCCATCGGAGAAGATCCTGACCGGGAGGGCCTTCTTAAGACCCCGGAGCGGGTGGCCAAGGCCTGGGCCTTCCTCACTCGAGGGTACCGCCAGGACCTTAAGGAGATCGTCAACGGTGCCGTCTTCCAGGCCGAGGGGAGCGAGATGGTGGTGGTGAAGGGCATTGAGTTCTACTCCATGTGCGAGCACCACCTGCTTCCCTTCTTCGGCCAGGTGCACATCGGCTACATCCCGGACGGCAAGATCCTGGGCCTCTCCAAGTTTGCCCGCATCGTGGACATGTTCGCCCGCAGGCTCCAGGTGCAGGAGCGCCTGGCGGCCCAGATCGCCGAGGCCATCCAGGAGGTCCTGAAGCCCCAAGGGGTGGGGGTGGTGGTGGAGGGGGTCCACCTCTGCATGATGATGCGGGGGGTGGAGAAGCAGCACTCCCGAACTGTCACCAGCGCCATGCTGGGGGTCTTCCGGGAGAGCCAGAAGACCCGGGAGGAGTTCCTGAGCCACCTCAAGTGAACCCCCGCCTTGGCGGGGGGTTCCTCCGTACCTGGGCGCTGTCCCGTGCAGCCTTTTGGTCAGCGAGGAAGGCGCTTTCGGGACCCTCCTTCCCTCGGTGTCCGCGAAAAAAAGGTAGCTTTCGCGAAGAAACTTCCACGCCCTTCCTCGCCGCCCCCACCTGGAGCACCCGCCGTGGACCAGGCGGTCCTCTCCGCCTTCCGGCGGGGACTCCTCACCCCCTCCCACGCTGAGGTGCGGGAGGGGGGCGTGTACCTGAAGGAGGAGGGGCGGAAGCGGCTCATCGCCCTGGTGGAGGAGCGCCTGTGGGAGGAGATGACCCACCCCCTTGGCTTCCGCAAGCCCTTGATGGAGCTCATAGAGGTCCAGGCCCGGCGCCTGAAGGCGGCCCTCCTGGGGAGGGGGGAGTACACGCCCTTCTACCTCTGGCCATAGGCCACGCTATACCTGTGCGCAAAATTGCGGCGCAAAAGCCATTCCTTGCGCTTTGAAAAGCATAGCTATCTCCAGGACGGCGTTCTTCCTATAAACTTTGACCCGCTCCAAGGTTGCTGTGTGTGCTATACTTCCCCTGACCTGGGCCTCCAGGTGGGGACCTTGAAAGCCAGTTCTTCCCTTGGGGATGGGCAGTATGCGTTTTCTCCTTCTCATCGCCCCTTTTGCTGTGAGTTCTGGACGGCAGAAACCCCCAAAAACCCCCGTTATTCGCCCCATGCATATTCCAGACTTCATCTTTCTCACAAACCCCCCCTCTGAGGCACCGTCCAGGACGGAGTTCTCAGGGGGTAGAGTTGCAAACCACTTAGCCCCGTAAGGGGATTGCGACC
>BBBL01000409.1 GCA_001311545.1 Thermus kawarayensis JCM 12314
CCTCCGCTACCATCCCCTGCGGCAGGAGTGGGTGGTCTACGCCGCCCACCGCCAGGAGCGCACCTTCCTTCCTCCCAAGGAGCACTGCCCCTTGTGCCGAGCCGGGAAGGGGGCTTTCCCACGGAGATCCCCTTCCCCTCTTTCCAGGTGGCCGTCTTTGAGAACCGCTTCCCCTCCTTCGTGGAGGAGGCCCCCCCGCCCCCAGAGGGCCTCCCCGTGCCCGCGGGGGAGGCTTTGGGCCGGTGTGAGGTGGTGGTCTACACGCCTTCCCACACGGGAAGCCTGGCCACCTTGGGGGAAGAGGAAAGGTTGCTCCTCGCTTGGGCCTGGCGGGACCGGTACCAGGCCCTCTACGCCCTCCCCGGGGTGCGCTTCGTCATGCCCTTTGAGAACCGGGGGGAGGCGGTGGGGGTGACCCTGCACCACCCCCACGGGCAGATCTACGCCTACCCCTTCATTCCTCCCGTGCTGGAGAGGGAAAGCCAGGCCTTTCGGGAAAGGCCTGTGCTCCAGGAGCTTTTCCCCAGCCTAAAACCTTACGTGGTGGACGAGGAGGAAGGGTTTTGGGCCTTCGTTCCCCCCTTCGCCCGCTACCCCTTTGAGGTCTGGGTGGTCCCCTTGGAGCACCACCCCGGGCTTTGGAGCTTCTCCGAGGGGAGATGGCCGCCTTCGCCAGGCTTCTGGGCCGGGTGGTGGCCCGCTACGATGCCCTTTACGGGGAGCCTTTCCCCTACGTCATGGTCTTCCACGCCGCCCCCCTGGGGGAGGAGCGCACCTTCCACTTCCACGTGGAGTTCTACCCCCCGAGGCGCGCCCGGACCGGCTCAAGTTCCTGGCGGGGACTGAGCTTGGCGCCGGCACCTTCGTGGTGGACGCCTTGCCCGAAGACACCGCGCAGAGGCTTAGGGAGGTTCTATGAAATACCTGCTTGCCCTGGACCAAGGCACCACTTCCAGCCGGGCCCTCCTCTTCACCCTGGAGGGGAAGCCCATCGCGGTGGCGCAGCGGGAGTTCCGGCAGCTTTACCCGAGGCCGGGCTGGGTGGAGCACGACCCTGTGGAGCTCTGGGAGACCACCCTCTTTGCGGCGCGGGAGGCCCTCAGGGGGGCTGGGGTGGAGGCGGGGGAGGTGTTGGCCCTGGGGATCACCAACCAGCGGGAGACCACCCTCCTCTGGGACCGGGAGACGGGGAAGCCGCTCTACAACGCCATCGTCTGGCAGGACCGGCGGACGGCCCCCCTGTGCGAGGCCCTGAAGGCGCGGGGCCTGGAGCCCCTCTTCCGGGAGAGGACCGGGCTCCTTCTGGACCCCTATTTCTCGGGGACGAAGCTTGCCTGGCTCTTAGAGAACGTGCCTGGCCTGAGGGCGCGGGCGGAGCGGGGGGAGGTCCTCTTCGGCACCGTGGACACCTGGCTCCTCTGGAACCTCACGGGGGGTAAGGTCCACGCCACCGACCCCACCAACGCGAGCCGCACCCTGCTTTTCAACCTCCACACCTTGGCTTGGGACCCGGAGCTTTTGCAGGCCCTGGGGATCCCCGCCGCCCTCCTCCCGGAGGTCCGCCCCTCGGACGGGGACTTTGGAAAGACCCTGCTCGAGTTCCTGGGGGCTTCCATTCCCATCCGGGGGGTGCTGGGGGACCAACAGGCGGCCCTCTTCGGGCAGGGGGCCCTGGGAGAGGGGGAGGGGAAGTGCACCTACGGGACCGGGGCCTTCCTGCTCCTGAACACGGGGGAAAGCCGGTGCCTCACAAAGGGGCCTCCTCACCACGGTGGCCTGGAGCCTTAGGGGGAAGGGCCACCTACGTCCTGGAGGGG
>BBBL01000410.1 GCA_001311545.1 Thermus kawarayensis JCM 12314
CCCGGGAGGACCCCCTGGACGAGTACTTCCTCCACCGCCCCCACCTCCTCCTGCGAAGCCCCCCGGAGGAGGCCGTGGCCGACCCCAAGAACCCCGTCCTCTGCCCCCTGCACCTCCACGCCGCCGCCTGGGAGTGGCCCCTCCACCGGGAAGAGGTCCTCTGCCCCGAGGCCCTGGAGGAGCTTAAGGAGAAGGACGGCCGCTACTACACGCCCAAAAGGCACCCCCACCGGGAGATCGGCCTCCGGGGCCTGGGGGCGACCTTCACCCTAAGGGGTCCCGAAGGGGAGGTGCTGGGCCACCTGGACGAGCGCCAGGCCTACTGGGAGGCCCACCCCGGGGCCATCTACCTGCACCAGGGCGAAAGCTACCTGGTGCGCAACCACGACCCCCATAGGCGGGAGATCTGGCTTCTGCCCGCCCTGGAGGACTACTACACCGAGCCCCGGGCGGAGACCCACCTGGAGGTGCTCTCGGGCGAGCCCGTGGGCCACGGGGTCTGGGTAGGAAGGGTGGTGCTGAGGGAGCGGGTGGTGGGGTACGTGAAAAAGCGGTTCTTCACGGGAAGCGTCCTGGAGGAAGTGCCCCTGGACCTTCCCGAGATCGCCTTTCCCACCGAGGCCCTCTGGTTCCACCCCGAGGGGGTGGTCCCCCCCCACCGGGTCCCCGGAGGAATCCACGCCCTGGAGCACGCCCTCATCGGCCTGCTTCCCCTCTTCGTGCTGGCGGAAAGGCAGGACATCGGGGGGCTTTCCTATCCCTTTTACCCGCGGCCTCTGCCTCGGGGGAAGGGCCCACCGTCTTCATCTACGATGGCTACCCCGGCGGCGTGGGCTACGCCCGGGCCGCGCCCGGCGCTTCCCGGAGTGGCTCCGGGCCACTTGGGAGCTCCTCCAAGCCTGCCCCTGCGAGGAGGGGTGTCCCCGGTGCGTCCTCTCCCCAAGTGCGGCAACGGCAACCAGTACTTGGACAAAGGGGCCGCCCTCCTCCTCGCGGCCCACCTGGCCCTCTCCCTCAAGGCCCAGGCGGTGACGTTGCGGAAACCGGGCGTGGGCGCGTAAACTCTTCCCCATGAGCCCAAAGCGGGCCATAGAGGAAAGCCCCGAGGCCTTCTACCAGCGCTTCCAGGCCCACGCCCTCGAGGTCTACCTCTTCCCCGAGCCCTGGGGAAGCCCCCTGGTGGAGGTCCTTTGCGGGGAACAGGTGGTCTACGCCTTTGACCGGGGGGCTCCCCCGGCCCCCACGGGCCGGGTGAAGGCCCTCCTCCACGGGGTGGTGCGGGAGGCCAAGCCCCTGGAAGGGGCGCCCTTCCTGAGGCGGGAAGGCCCCACCTACCGGCTGGGGGAAGGGCGCGGGCCCTGGGGGACGGGTTTTACCTCCTGGAGGCTCCCGTGCCCGTGCTGGTCCACGGGGAAGCCCCCCTGCCCGAGGAGGCCGAGGCCCTCCTCTGGCCCCCTTGATGCTCTTCCGGGAGTGAGATGCGCTGCGCCTGCGGGCAGAAAAATCCCCCCGAGGCCCGGTTCTGCATGGCCTGCGGCCGGGCCCTGGAGGTGCTCCTGCCCGAGGAAAGGCGCCACGTGAGCGTGGTCTTCTTTGACCTGGTGGCCTCCAGCGAGGGCTTCCGGGAGGGCCTGGCCCCGGCCTACCAGCGCCTGCAAGGGGCCCTGGAGGAGGCCAGCCGGGTGGCCCGGGCCCACGGGGGCTTCGTCCACCGCTTCCTGGGGGACGGGGTCCTGGTCCTCTTCGGGGCCCCCAGGGCCAGGGGGCGGGAACCCTGGCGGGCCCTGGAGGCGGCCCTGGAA
>BBBL01000411.1 GCA_001311545.1 Thermus kawarayensis JCM 12314
CGCCTGGCCGCCTCCTCGGCTCCTGGCGGCGCTGGTTGTACCCGGCCTCCGCCAGGCGGCGCCCAAGCCCCAGGTCCAAGACGGCCACCCGGGTTCCCGGGGGCAGGGGGAGGTTCTCGTGGCCGAGGGTGCGGGTGTCCAGGAAGAAGGCCTTTCCCAGCTCCCCTAGGCTCGCCACCATCTGGTCCATGAGGCCGCAGCGCACCCCCACGTAGGCCACCTCGGCCCTCTGGGCCAGAAGGGCCACCTCTTGGTCGCTTAGGGGAAGGCGGTAGAGGAGCCTCAGGGCCTTGAGGGCGGCCACCTCCAAGGCGGCCGAACTGGAGAGCCCGGCCCCTATGGGAACCTCGCCCTTCACGTAGAAGCGGGCCCCCGGCACCGGGTGGCCTGCCTCCCTAAGCGCCAGGACCACTCCCAAAAGGTAGTCCAGGAAGTCCCCCTGGGGAGGGCTTTCCAGGGGCCTGGCCCGAAGCTCCCCCAGGTTCTCGCTGTAGGCCTCCACCCGTCCTTCCGCCGTCCCGCCTCCACTCGGGTGAAGTAGGGAAGGGGGGTGGGAAGGACATAGCCTTCCTGGTAGTCGGTGTGCTCCCCCAGGAGGTTCACCCGCCCGGGGGCCTGGGCGCTGGCCTCGGGTAGGGCGCCGAAGATCTCTTGGAAGCCCATGCCCTCATTATGGGCAAAGGGCCTTCAGGTTGTGGTCCAGGAGGTCCAGGTAGCTTCTCACCCTTTGGTCCAAGGTGTCGGTGTAGAGCACGGCCACCCGGGCCCCGATGGCCTCGGCCAGGGTCTTCAGGGCCTGCCCTTGGAACTGGGGCTCGGCGAGGACGAGCCTCACCCCTTCCCGCTTGGCCTTCTCCAAAAGGGCCAGGAAGCTCTTGCTTCCCACCTCCTGGGCCCCGCCCTGGCTCAGGACCCCCACCACCTCGAGGCCGTACCGCCTTGCGAAGTAGCGGAAAGCATCGTGCTGGACCACTACCTTCAGGCCTCGGAGGCCGCAGGCCTGGAAGGCCCCGTCCCGCTTTCCCACCTCTTTCCTGAAGCGGTCCAAGTTGGCCTGGTACTGGGCCTTGCCCGCAGGGTCCAGGGCGGAAAGCTCCTGTTGGATCCGCTCCGCGTAGCGCAGGGCATAACTGGGGTCCAACCACAGGTGGGGGTCACAGGGGCCGTGTTCCGCATGCTCTTCGTGCGCTTCCTCGCCACAGATCAGGTCTGGCTGGCCCTCTCCCAGCCTCACCACCTTGGCCCCCTTGGGGAGGAGGCCGAGGAGCTTGGGGAGGAAGGGCTCGAGGCCAAGCCCGTTGGCGAAGAGCACCCGCGCCTGGGCCAGGGCCTTGACCACCGAGGGCGTGGGCTCAAAGGTGTGGGGGTCGTCCCCGGGGGGACCACCGCCACCACCTCCACCCGGTTTCCCCCCACCTGCCGGACCAGATCCGCCAGGATGGGGGTGGTGGCCGCCACCCGGACCTGGGCCAGGGCGGGGGCCAGGAGGAAGCCGAGGACCAGAAGGATGTGCCGGAGGCTCATGACAGTAGTGATAATGCATTTTCAAACATTTGTCAAGCCCGGTCTCCCCGGACCCCTTGGGGAGAGGGGGGCATATAATCGGGGTAAATGGACCTCAAAGTCCTCCACCGGAAGCACGTGCTCACACCCTGGCTGGCCCAGAAGGACCTGGACCCTCCCCTGGTGGTGCGTGGGGAGGGGGTGTGGCTGTATGACGGGGAGGGGCGGCGGTACCTGGACTTCTCCGCCGGGCTGGTGGCGGTGAACCTGGGGCACGGCCACCCCCGGGCGGTGCGGGCC